>NZ_JAKUFQ010000011.1:0-95554 GCF_022663475.1 Bacillus cereus group sp. BfR-BA-01382 | reverse complement strand
CATCTTATAAATGATGGTCTTATTTTTTTGTCTTTCTATCTTTTCTTTAAAACTCCCTCTCTCTTTCACCCTATGTTCACATGAGAGTCACACCTACCTTTTATAGTATATGTATCGAAGTTGTTCCTCCCTAATTTTTAAGACATTCCCCAGTGTCTTAAAGCAGCTTCCATCCCTAATTAAATTGACATAAATTGTCCCCTTCCCTAGACCATCCTATATGATGGTCTATTTTATTTTCCAAACACAAAATCAGTCTATCTACACTTAAATAAAAACAAAAAATTCAGAAAATATTGTTAAATTAGGTATTTTTTCGGTATAATTACTTTAGAAAGAACTTTCGCACAAACAAAAGGGGGGATTTTATTGAAACAAACAAAAGCAATCTTAATCGCATTATTTCTAGGTCTAGTTGTTGGACTCACTCTAAATTTAGCCGCTCCATCTATCTTTGAGCCACTAAATCAATATGTGTTCAACCCAATTGGTCAATTGTTTATTCGCCTTATTAAAATGCTAGTTGTTCCTGTTGTATTCATTTCTATCGTACTTGGTGCTGCCGGCCTTGGAGATCCGAAACAACTTGGAAGAATCGGTTTAAAATCAATTTCATTCTTTCTCGTAACAACTGCGGTTGCCATCTCTATAGCGGTTACATTTGCACTTATTATAAAACCAGGAGCTGGCGGTAATTTTAAAACAGAAGGTCTTAAGTATGAAGGTGCAAAAACTGAAACATCTTTCGTCGAAACATTGCTAAATATCGTACCAGATAACCCAGCAAAAGCAATGGCTGACGGAAACATGTTACAAATCATTGCCTTTGCCGTATTGATTGGACTCGGTATAGCTATTTTAGGAAAACGAGTTCAAGGTATCCATTCATTACTTGAACAGGGCAACGAATTAATGATGTATCTTGTTAATCTCGTTATGAAATTAGCCCCAATTGGAACATTCGGTTTGCTCGCTTCATCCGTTGGTAAAATGGGTCTTGCAGGCGTCGCTGCGATGTTCAAGTATATGATTGTCGTTATGTTAGTACTCATTATTCACGGGGTCTTTGTATATGGCGGCCTATTAAAGGTTTTAGCAAAAGAAAGTATCGTCCGGTTCTTTAAGCATTTCGGACCGGTAATGGCAATTGGATTTAGCACATCTAGCTCTAATGCATCTCTTCCATTTGCAATGAAAACCGCACAAGAGAAGCTTGGAGTTCCAAAAGCAATCAGCTCATTTGTACAACCACTCGGTGCAACGATTAATATGGATGGTACCGCTATTATGCAAGGGGTAGCAACTGTATTTATCGCTCAAGTATACGGAGTTGAACTTACATTACCGCAATTAGCTATGGTCGTATTAACTGCTGTACTAGCTAGTATTGGTACTGCTGGTGTACCAGGTGTTGGACTTGTAATGCTTACAATGGTTTTAAATCAAGTAAATCTACCAGTAGAAGGTATCGCTTTAATTATTGGTATTGACCGTATTCTAGATATGTCAAGAACAGCTGTAAACATTTCTGGTGATGCAATTTGTGCAATGATTGTCGCAAAATCAGAAGAAAAATATAATACTGATCAATCGGCAGCATCTTAAATCAAAAAAGGAGTGAATATATTCACTCCTTTTTTGATTTACTTCCTTTTTTCGAACGATATTCTTTCCCTTTATTATCATTACCAGTTTCAAATTCAGTGCTAAATTCCTGATTAAACTGGCCGGACTTTGGTGATCCTTGATTACCGCTCCCTTTACTACCGTTACGATTCGTCATATTTCTCCCTCCCTTCCTTGTATTAGTAGTATGGCGCTCTATCTTTTTTCATACACATTTTATTTTTTAACATCTACTACACACGAAAGAAGACCTTCCATATATAAGGAAGATCTTCTTTTTCATCACGTAAGCGTTTTCTTGTTTATAATCACTTAAATAAGTTTTTTGGAAATCGAAATCATTACACTCATTTCATCTTCTGAAAGTGCAGAGAATCTTTCTTGTAAATATTGTTTTTTCGCATCTTCCATTTTCGCAACTAAATTTTTCCCTTGTTCTGTAATCTCTAAATACACAACTCGGCGATCCGATGTAGAACGTGAACGAGTTACAAAACCTTTATTAATTAATTTTTCTGTAACAGCTGTAATATGACTATTCGACACATTTAATTCATTTGCTACACGCGATACCATTTCTTTATTCGTACGATTTAATATTCTCAGGACGATGAATTCATTCCACGGTATGTAACCACCGAATATTTTTCCGATATCATTACGCAATGTGCGAAACATAGCAAACACATTTGTCGATAGTTCTTCCATTAATTGCTCTCGATTTTGAGACAACTTTGACAGCTCCTTTTATTTCATTTAGTTAAATAAAAACCTTATTAATAATTTTACATGAAATCTTACTTTTTGTCACCTTATTTTCCCATAATTCGTAGTTTTTTAATAGGTATTTCATGATAAAATGAAGTTAACTTCCAGAAAAAGGGGGTATTTTAATGCATGAGGAGGAGAAATTCTCAAATCTCAGCCTAAAAGATAAAACGATTATCACTAGTATTATTGCTCTTTTTCTCATTATCGTTTTTGCATTTATATTTTTTGTATATGTAGGAATCTTTCAAATTACAGGTATAGAGTATAGTTCACGTACTGCGTTACTTCTCTTTTTTTATTAATCACTTTCTTAGACAGTATTACATTTTTCATCTTCAGTTTCTTCAAAGCGCTGCTATATCCACTGACACAAAACATGCCAAATTGGATTTCTATTACTCTTTTCTCGTTCATTGAAATTACACTAGATTGGTTCGTCATTCATACTGCTGATAATTGGATAGAAAGCGTACAAATGTCCAACACAGCTGAATTATGTGTCGTACTATTCTTTTTCCTCTTAAATAAATTATTAAGTGACGAGAAAGAGTAAGAATACAAGCTTTTCTATATAAAAATTGGTACAATGAAAGCAAATCTTACTAAAGAGGTGTTAATTATGAACTTACAACAATGGGCTGATAAAGGTATGTCCTTTGATACATATGTGAATGAAATGCAAGTAAACCAATACGAGCTACTACACATTTACAATAACTTTTTAATTCCAAATGAATTACTTCCTGTATTAGAAGAACGTCAAAATGACGGCTGGCGTGTTATCGTATTAACTGCTGATTGGTGTGGCGATGCTCTTTTATGCGTACCTGTTATGAAACGAATTTCTGAAGTTGCAAATATTGATATGAGTTTATTAATTCGCGATGAAAACTTAGAATTAATGGATCAATATTTAACAAATGGAACAGCACGTGCGATTCCAATCTTTATTTTCATTGATAAAGATGGAAATGAACAAGCCGTCTTTGGACCACGCGCTCCAAAAGTACAAGAATTAGTAACTTCAATGCGCGCTACATTACCTGAAAAAGAAGATCCAACATTCGAAGAAAAACAAAAAGAAATGTATGCTAATTTCCGTGCTACATTAGCTGATGATACTTCTCTTTGGGAGCATGTAATGGAAAATATGGTGGAAAAAATAGTAAAATAAAAAAACTGCCGAGCTCGGCAGTTTTTTTTATTACATAATGAAGAAATAGAATACCGCAGCTAAAATGAAACGATAGTAAGCGAACGGTGTTAGTTTTACACGAGATAATAATTTCAAGAATGAAACAATTGCAAGCATCGCAACAACGAATGCAGTTACAAATCCTGTTACAAATAGCGTTATATCTGCTGAGCTTAATACATCCCAGCTTTTAATTAAATCTAACCCACTTGCAGCTACCATCATCGGTACCGCTAAAATGAACGTATATTCAGCTGCCGCTGTATGCGACACGCGAGCTAATAAACCACCACTGATTGTAGAACCAGAACGAGAAAACCCTGGCCAAAGAGCTAAACATTGGAACATTCCAATTGTAAATGCCTGTTTATATGTGATTTCATCTAACGTTCTTGCTGTACTTGGTTTTGAAAACTTCTCAGCAACAATCATTAAAATACCACCGGCTACTAAGCTAATAACAACTGGTCCTGGACCAAATAAAACCTCTTTAATAGTGCTATGGAATAATACGCCAAGTACCCCGGCAGGAATCATCCCGATAATAATATGTAATAAATTTAACGATGGTCCGTCTGTTACTTTTCCTATTCCAACTAACGACCATAGACGCTTCCAGAATATAACAACAACTGCTAAAATCGATCCCAATTGGATAACAACTTCGAAAACTTTCGCTCTCTCATCTTCAAATCCAATTAAATGTCCTGTTAAAATCATATGTCCTGTTGATGATACTGGTAGAAACTCTGTTAACCCTTCAACAGCACCCATGATTAAACCAATTAACCAATCAGCCACAAGTAGTGCCTCCTTAATAACAAATAATATGTAATTTTTTCACACCTTATCATAATACCTTATCCCTTTTCAAAGTGCATCCTTTTTTTATTGGTTTCATATGTTGTAGGCGCGTATTTCTTTTCTAATCTTTGATTAAATTGTATGATAGTAAGAGTTTGTTTTTTTATACGGAAAGGGGATTTTATGAAAGAAACTACTTCATTCTCACAAAAGTTAAAGCAATTTGTATTACTATTTTTTCCGATTTTCGTAACGCAAATGTCATTATTTGCGATGAGTTTTTTTGATACAACAATGTCAGGACATGCAAGTCCAACTGATTTAGCAGGTGTTGCAATTGGAACAAGTATATGGCTTCCAGTTAGTACGGGATTAACAGGAATTTTAATGGCTACTACTCCCATTGTTGCACAGCTCGTTGGATCCAAGAAAAAAGAGGACGTTCCCCACGTTGTCATACAAGCAGTTTATTTAGCAATTTGTGCTAGCTTCGTTGTTATCCTCATCGGTTTCTTCGTCGTTTCACCTATTTTAAACGGCATGCGCTTAGAAGAACCTGTGGAACGAATTGCAGCTCAATTTTTAAGTATTATCGCAATAGGAATTATACCTTTATTCACGTACACTGTTTTACGTGGATTTATTGATGCATTAGGAAAAACTCGAACAACGATGATTATTACATTACTATCATTACCAATTAACGTAATATTAAATTACCTATTAATTTTTGGTAACTTCGGTTTCCCAAAGCTTGGTGGTGTCGGAGCAGCAATTGCTTCCACTGCAACATATTGGTGCATTTTAATTATTACAGTCATTATTATTCAGACGAAAGAGCCTTTTGCCTCTTTTAACATTTTCAAACAATTATATCGTCCTTCTCTTTCGAGTTGGACAGCATTCTTAAAGCTTGGCGTCCCTATCGGATTTGCTATCTTTTTTGAAACAAGTATTTTCGCTGCGGTAACGCTTATGATGAGTAATTTTAGTACGACAACTATTGCAGCTCACCAAGCAGCTATGAACTTTGCTTCCTTGTTATATATGACTCCGCTAAGTTTAGCAATGGCAATGACTATTGCAGTCGGATTCGAAGTCGGAGCAAAACGTTACGATAATGCAAAACAATACGGACTGATTGGAATTGGATTAGCCCTTGCCTTTGCTTTATTATATTCGATTCTTCTCTACTTCTTTGATAATCAAATTGCTTCTATTTATACGACAGATGCAAAAGTTCATCATTTAGCAAAAGAATTTCTTATCTTTGCGATTTTATTTCAAATTTCAGATGCAATTGCAACCCCTGTACAAGGAGCTCTGCGTGGTTATAAAGATGTAAATGTTGCTCTAATTATGACTTTAATTGCTTATTGGATAATAGGTCTACCACTAGGTTACATACTAGCAACGTATACAGATTGGGCCGCAAAAGGCTATTGGATCGGTCTTATTATCGGTCTAGCATTTGGCGCTGCCTTCCTACTTATCCGTCTCTTTCAAGTACAACGAAAATATGCAACACAAAACAGCCGCTAATAATAAAGCGGCTGTTTTCTTTATGCATATTTTTTCTTGTAACGTGTAATATAATGAAAAAGAAAGGTGGGTACATATGGACGACAAAGAAAAAAAGCAATCATTCGATGAAGAATTTGCCCCTGAAATTTCACCTGGATATCGGCAAGATGTACATAAGCCACCTAAATATAAAAACACTTCGTTTTTAATGGGCATTACCATTTTCGCTGCTGTATTACTCATACTTATCATTTTCGTTTATTTTTGATGAAAGGTGCCTATTATATGAAGAAACAAAATTCCAATCGTTCAAAAAGAACTGTTAAAACACAAAAAGGATATGCAGGAGATTCTGTTCATACACTTAAACAAGTCGAGCAAGGAAATTTATATATTGCTCAAAAAGAACTTGGTCAACAAAATGAAAATCTTTAAAGGCCCTTGATTCCTTGAGGGCCTTTTTATTCCGCATTAAGTAGTACACCCCCAAATGTTCTATTGAGCAATGAATTTCCTTTATTGTACGCGCTGCTTTTGTTCTAGCACCATAAATATATTATTAACCTTTACAATTTTCACTTCATAATTCAATTTCATTTTGCTTCTCTTACCATTTTCAGTACCCGCAACGTACGCTACAGCTTGATAAAGAAAACTCTCATCGGTCTCTTCACGTATCTCCTCGTTTGTAAATTTATACTCTAAATCTTGAAAACGATTTGGATAATAATTTCCCATTAATTGTTCATACCCTCTATTTAAAAATAGTTCTTCACCTTTTCGTTTCACATCTTCTTTATTAGTAAACTCAAACACTGATAGTTGCTCGGTCACAAAATGCTCTCCTACCTTTTTCATTTCATTATGAGTTAAATTTTCTATACTTTTGTTCTTTAATTCCTTATTTAACTCGTACTGATCAATCGGTTTAAAGGTAGCAAAAACCTTCTCTTTATATGACCAAAACAATACAAAAGCGATACATAGAGAAATGATTAACAATCTTTTTTTCGTAATACTCCCGCCCTTCTTCATAATGATAGCTATATTTTAACATATAGAAAGAAAATTCTGATATCATAAAGTAGAATAACTTAACTCAGAAACGAGGAACAATTATGGACTCTTACAAACATTATATAAAAGAAGCTTTGCCTAATCTTTCTATACGTTCATATAAACAAAATAAAGGAGGATGGGATAATGTAGCAGTTATAGTAAATGATGAGCTACTGTTTCGTTTCCCGCGAAAACAGGAATATGCAATGCGAATTCCGTTAGAAAAAGAACTATGCACAATTCTCACTCAATCACTACAAGAAATCAAAGTTCCACAATATCACCTAATTTATAAAAATGAATCTGATGAGGTTCCTCTTTGTAGTTACTATACTCTCATTCATGGTGAACCATTAAAAACAGAAACAATTGCCACGCTGGAGGATACAGAGCTGAAAGCAATTATTACAAAATTAGCTACTTTCCTTGCGGTACTACATAGTATTCCTTTAAACCAAGTTACAACGCTATGTTTCCCTATTAGAAAAACATGTACCTACTGGAAAGAGCTACAAACAAAATTAAACCAATATCTCACTACTAACCTTACTTCATTACAGAAACTAGCCTTAAATCGCTTATTTGAAAATTTCTTTGCATGTTTAGCTACATCCACTTTTCAAAACACAATCATTCACGCTGATTTTACACATCATCACATTTTATTTAACAAGCAGAACAAAAGCATTTCAGGTGTTATCGATTTTGGTGATGCGCAAATTGGCGATCCTGCTTTTGATTTTGCAGGACTATATTATGATTTCGGACATGAGTTTACTACATCTGTATATGAACAGTACAGTACACTTATTTCTCATCATGATCCATTACTCATTCACCGCATTACTACCTTTTATCAATACAGTCCTTTACTACATAATATTATTTATAACTTTGAGTCAGAGAATGAACTCGAATTCATTACAAGTACAGAACAGCTAAAAACGATATTACAGGGATGAGATTACATTCTCTCCCTGTATACTCTTTCCTCATACATCATTAACTTTTTATCCATTTCAACAATAACTTTATACAATTGAAATGCCTGTAAGATTTGCAGTTGAATTTCAAAAGGAGCATTTTGTTCTTTTAACCATTGAAATACTTTCGTTTCATCTTTCATTGATTATTCCTCCCTTTATCCCGCTATTTGCGGGCAGTAAGACCCCCACCTCAAAATTCAGCGGAAGCAAAGAAGTTAGGTGGGGGTCGGGCTGCCCGTTAAAGCCCGATTGGTTAAGGCTAATAATCAGTGGGTGATGAACAAAACCCCACTAATTAAAATTTCACTTTATTAAAATCTGCTACAAATATACCGTAAATGATGAAAAGCTTTTCATGTCAATAACAAAAAAGGATGCAAAGTTGCATCCTTTAATGAACTATATTTTTCTTCTGTTTCGCTTCTTTCTTTACTTCTTCCCTTTGGCATTCACTACGAAACGCACAACTTATACACTCAGAACGAAAATGACGCTCAGTATAATGCTCAGGTTGCTGTAACATTTCTTTCATTCTAGATAAATCAGCCATTCCAGTTATAATATCTTCTTGTTTCGGAATGTACTCATACTTAGTTCCTTCTATTAAATTAATAACTTCAATTTTTCCTGGAAGAACGCCGAAAGCTTTATAACTGAATACTGTCATTAGCTTCTGACAAAGAGCAAGCATTTCCTCATCCGCATCGACAACATACTTTTTAATTACAAACGACTCAGCATTCCACTCACCAACTTCAAATGTCAATGACATGTGGACACCTAACTCTTCCATATATGTTTGAAACTTCTCGTATAAAAACAATGGTGGTGTCTGACTATCATCCCTTTCAACAAACTGTAATAAGTGATCCGTTAGCTTCGCTAATACAATATAGTACTCCGTCTTCGAAGCAAACATATTAATCCTTACTTTTTTCCAATACTTTTCTATTAATATTAAAAGTACAATTTTCGTTTGTTGACCCGCAGGTAGCGTGTAATACTCGTTAATAATTTGATTCACAATCATTTGCGCTATTTGTTGCCATTCAAATGAAGAAGGTTCTCTTCTTTTTATATGACGAAAATAAAATTTATGCGGACACCGCATAAAATCATACAAATGATAATCTGTCATCGTTTTGATTGAGATTTTCTCATGCACTTGCTCTTCAGCTCCCTTCTGCCATTAAGAAAGGTGTTTTACAAATTTAGCTCCAAACTGTAAACATTTTTCTACATCTTCATCTTCTGGCGTTAATTCTACTTTTAGTCCTTCTAACACAACTGCTGCTCCGCGCTCTTGTAGCTTTTCTATTAAAATGTCAACCGCCACTCCGTATTTCGGATAAGCCGAATCACATGATCCGAATACGGCCGCTTTTTTCCCAGTTAAATCAATAGAATCCATTGCATCATAAAAATCTAAGAAATCATCAGGAAGATCACCATCTCCCCATGTGTATGCACCTAAAATAATTCCATCATACTGTTCCAATATAGAAGCTTCTGGTGAATCCATAATATCAATAACTTCAATTTCATTTTCTGTTTCACGAATTACGCCGGCAATATGGTCAGCCATTTCCTCTGTATTTCCACTCATACTTGCAAAAATCATTACTAACTTACTCAACTGAACCTCTCCCTTTACTTTGTATCTCTTTTTCTGTTTGAATGCTCTTCTTCTCATCTACATATTCAGACCGAATTACATTTCGTTGCCATTCCATATGCTGATCAACATCTTTATTTTTATCTTTTAATCCCCTCCGTAGAAGGTGAAATTTTTTTCTCATTAACATGTCGCATCCATCCTATTGATAATAATTATCAATTTCAACTATATTTAGATTAATTGACATTGATTATCAATGTCAACAACTATTTTTAAAAAAATGATTAAAATGTACAAGCTTGTCCGTTAGCTATTCATATACTATAAATGAGCATAGTTCTTTCTCAGCCCTCTCTGACGGAAAGAAATAAAAGCAACTGCGATAGAGCGCAGTTGCCTTTTTTTGTTTTTCTATGATTTTAGTAATCTTATAGTAGTCTCTAAGAATAGCTCCACTCCACAAATTAATGCTGATTCATCCACGTCAAATTTCGGATGATGATGTGGATAACAAGTATATATATTTTCATTACCTGTTCCTAATTTAATGAAACAACCGGGTGCTTTTCTTAAATATGCTGAAAAATCTTCCCCACCCATAGAAGGTTCAAGCTTAACAACACGCTCATTCCCAAACAAATGTAGTGCACTTTCTTCTACTATTTTCGTAATATATTCATCATTAATAACCGGATCATATCCATATCGATACGTATATGTATACGATCCTCCATGTGCTTCTGTAATTCCTTTCACAATTTTTTCGATTTTCCCTTCTGCTTCTATTCTTAATGTTTGATTAAAAGAACGTACAGTTCCCATTAAAGTTGCTGTACTTGGAATAATATTATCAGCCATTCCCCCATGGAACTGCGTAACTGAAACGACTCTTTGCATGAAAGCACTTGTATTTCTTGATACGATATGTTGTAAATTTGTAATAATCTGTGCTCCGATAGCAATAGGGTCAATCGTTTCTTCTGGACGTGCTGCATGTCCTCCTTTGCCTTGAATCTCAACTGTAAATACGTCTGGAGCTGCCATCATTGGCCCATACGCAATACCTATCTTTCCGCTCTCCAATCCAGACATAACATGTAAACCTATTACATAATCAACACCGTCCATAACGCCCGCCTCGACCATTTCTTGTCCACCACCAGGGTATGCTTCTTCTGCATGCTGAAAGAATAGACGAACTTCCCCTACAAACTCTTCCTTCATATTTGATAACATCTCTGCTGTACTTAATAAAATAGCTGCATGAGCATCGTGCCCACATGCATGCATCACTCCTTTATTTACAGACGTATAAGATTTCCTTGTCTCCTCTTGGATTGGTAAAGCATCTATATCAGCTCGAATCGCAATCACTTTCCCTTGCTTCACGCCTCTTTTAATTGCTAGTACACTATACTTCGTCGGTCTCGTTACTTCAAAAGAAGAAAACGAGCATAATGTATCATATATAAATTGCGAAGTTTCTTTTTCATGAAATGATAATTCCGGATACTTATGAAAATGCCTTCTCCATTTCACGATATTTTCTTCCGAAATTAGACTCTTCCACACTCTATTCATGATAATTTCCTCCTTTTCAAAAGAACTAGAAATTTTAAATTTTACTCCGTCTTAAATGATTAATAAAAGCAAATACTGCATTTTTACGTATTCTTATAGTCCACTTTTATGTATTCACACAATCCACTTTCTATTTACATATCAAACCCATTACAAATTCATGCTGAATGTAATATAATTGCTAAGTTAGGGATTTTCTTTTTTAGTATTTAGTGCTAATATCAGAAAAGAGCCTTTTGACTTATTTTTACCTAAAATGTGGGATTTTGTTTTTTTCACAATAATGTAGGACATGATACCTACAAAGAGCTATTATTTCATTAAGAGAGGGAAAGACATGGAAAGATTAAAAGAGATATGGTCTCGACCACTCACACAATGGGTTGCAAAGACGGTTTATTATCTTGCAATTTTATTTGCATTACTTTGGTTGTATGGATTCCATGATACAAACACAAGTACATTTATTTACAATGAATTCTAGGGTGGGAACGTTATGAAGTTATTAGAACTAATTGAAAAGTGGGCTATTGAAACGCCTGATCAAACTGCTTTTGTTTGGCGAGATGCGAAAATTACGTACAAACAATTAAAGGAAGATTCTGATGCGTTAGCACATTGGATTTCTTCTGCGTATCCAGATGATCGTTCACCAATTATGGTGTATGGCCATATGCAACCTGAAATGATTATTAACTTTTTAGGATGTGTAAAAGCTGGACATGCTTATATTCCTGTAGATTTATCTATCCCAGCTGATCGTGTACAACGTATCGCTGAAAATTCTGGTGCGAAATTACTTTTATCGGCAGCAGCAGTAACTGTAACTGATTTACCAGTTCGCATCGTAAGTGAAGACAACTTAAAAGATATTTTCTTTACTCATAAAGGGAACACTCCAAATCCTGAACATGCGGTAAAAGGTGATGAGAACTTCTACATTATTTACACATCAGGAAGCACAGGTAATCCGAAAGGGGTTCAGATTACTTATAACTGCCTTGTTAGCTTTACAAAATGGGCTGTAGAAGATTTTAACTTACAAACAGGGCAAGTATTCTTAAACCAAGCACCTTTCTCATTCGATTTATCTGTCATGGATATTTACCCATCATTAGTAACAGGTGGTACACTTTGGGCAATCGATAAAGATATGATTGCGCGTCCAAAAGACTTGTTTGCTTCTTTAGAGCAATCGGATATACAAGTATGGACTTCCACACCTTCTTTCGCTGAAATGTGTTTAATGGAAGCATCCTTCTCTGAGAGTATGCTACCGAACATGAAAACATTCTTATTCTGTGGTGAAGTATTACCAAATGAAGTAGCTAGAAAATTAATTGAGCGTTTCCCAAATGCAACAATTATGAATACGTACGGTCCAACAGAAGCTACTGTCGCTGTAACAGGTATTCACGTTACAGAAGAAGTACTTGATCAATACAAATCACTTCCAGTTGGCTATTGTAAATCAGACTGTCGCCTTCTTATTATGAAAGAAGATGGCACGATTGCACCTGATGGTGAAAAAGGTGAAATCGTAATTGTCGGTCCAAGCGTAAGCGTTGGATACTTAGGAAGCCCTGAATTAACAGAAAAAGCATTTACTATGATTGACGGTGAGCGTGCCTATAAAACAGGCGATGCTGGCTATGTAGAAAATGGTCTTCTATTCTATAATGGTCGTCTTGATTTCCAAATTAAGCTGCATGGTTATCGAATGGAATTAGAAGAAATTGAGCATCACCTTCGTGCGTGTTCTTACGTTGAGGGAGCAGTTATCGTTCCAATTAAAAAAGGTGAGAAATACGATTATTTATTAGCGGTTGTTGTTCCTGGAGAGCATTCGTTTGAAAAAGAATTCAAATTAACATCTGCAATCAAAAAAGAACTCAATGAGCGATTACCAAACTACATGATTCCACGTAAATTCATGTATCAATCTTCTATTCCAATGACACCAAATGGAAAGGTAGATCGCAAAAAATTATTGAGTGAGGTTACAGCATGACCGCATATGGATCATTTTATTTTTTCGCTATAGTGGGCATTTTATTAATACCTACTATCATAGCTGGATTAAAAGGTAAAATGTTGCGTAAATATAATGCCGTTTTAACATTAGTCATGCTTGCTATTATCTTCTCAGATAAACCAAAGCAAGCAATGATGTTAGCTGCATTTATTATTTGGCAATATGCCCTTATTAAAGGCTATTTAATTTTAAGAAAACAAAATAATAGTACATTCACATTTTGCATAGCTGTTATTTTATCGATTTTGCCTCTTATTTTGGCAAAAATCGCACCATTTGCATCGTTATTACCTGAGTTAAAACTTGTTGTTTTTCTAGGTATATCTTACGTAACATTCAGAGCAGTTCAAATGGTATTTGAAGTTCGTGATGGTTTAATTAAAGAGCTTTCTTTCTTTAACTTCTGGGAATTCGTTTTATTCTTCCCTGCAATTTCAACAGGACCTATCGATCGTTACAGAAGATTCCAAAAAGATATTCAAAAGCCACCTAGCGCTGAAGAATATCAAAATTTACTATATACAGGACTAAATCGTATTTTCCAAGGTTTCTTGTATAAATTTATTATTGCTTACTTAATAAAGCAATATTGTATGGATCCAGCATTCGCTCAACACGATACAATCTTTTCAAATATGATTTACATGTATAGCTATAGCTTATATCTATTCTTTGATTTTGCTGGTTATAGCTCTTTTGTAATTGGTGTAAGTTATATGATGGGAATTAAAACGCCAGAAAACTTTAATAAGCCATTCCTTAGTCGTAATATTAAAGACTTCTGGAACCGCTGGCACATGAGTTTATCATTCTGGTTCCGTGATTTTATTTACATGCGTTTCGTCTTTTTTGCAACGAAGAAAAAGTTAATTAAGAACCGTTACACAATTTCATATATCGGTGCATTTTTAAACTTTTTCATTATGGGAATTTGGCATATCCAAGGAAGCGCTGTTGCGCAGTATATTATTTATGGTCTATATCATGCCGCACTGTTTATTTTATTCGATATTTTCGAACGAAAAAACAAGAAGCATAAGTTTTGGCCAAACACTAAATTTACACGCATCCTTGCGATTGTAATTACGTTCCACGTTGTATGTTTCGGTTTCCTAATCTTCTCTGGACACCTTAACAGATACTTTTAATGCACCCTTCTTATTCCATTAAGAAGTTGCACATATAATATATTTCGGATATAAAGGAGATTTTAAAAATGGCAGAATTCAAAGAGCAAGTATTAGATATTTTAGAAGAAGTATGTGAAAACGATATTGTGAAAGAAAACTTAGATGTTCAATTATTTGAAGAAGGTATCCTTGATTCTTTCGCTGTAGTATCTTTATTAGTTGAATTCCAAGAGCGTTTAGATATTGAAGTTTCTATTTCTGATTTTGACCGTGACGAGTGGGCTACACCAAACATGGTTATTAAAAAATTGGAAGAAATCCGATGAACAAAGCAAAATTTGGTCCGATGCTTTTAGCATTGGCCCTTTTTGCTGTATTCTTACTTATTCCAACGCGCTTCCTACTTCCACTTTTAAGTGATGAAAAAGTAGAACAAGCTGCTACTTCTTTAAAAGAAGAAAAAATTCAAAGTATGATTTTACAGCAAAAGATGTTAGCAAATCCAAAATATCTTCCGATGTACGGTTCATCGGAATTCGCACGTATGGATGCTTTCCATCCATCTAATTATTTTAAAGTAAAGCCTGAAGGGTTCACACCATTCCTTCTTGGACGCGGCGGAACACAAGACCTTGTACATGTGTTAAACTTCGCATCTACAATGGATCAATTGAAAGATAAGAAAATGGTATTCGTTCTTTCTCCGCAATGGTTTGTACCACAAGGTATTGATGAAACGCACTTTGCACCTAACTTTTCAAAGCAACAAGGTTACCATTTCATTTTCAACAATGATTTAAAACCTGAAATGAAAAAACAAATTGCAAAGCGTTTATTAAACTTTGAGATTGTAAAAAAAGAAACTTTATTAAAAATTTCGCTTGAAGGCATTGCTTATGATGATACGAAGTATAAAGTAAAAGCACTTGCTGCTAAACCTTTCGCTTATATTTATCGTAACATTTTAGATCGTAAAGATTTATTTACAGCTATGTTTAATATTAAACCGCACAAAGAAAAGCTTGATCCTTCATTAAAACAAATGAACTGGGAAGAGGCTCGTAAACATGCGGATCAAACAGGTGCAGTAGAATCTGGATCTAATGAATACGGTATTGAAGATGATTATTTCAATAGCAAAATTAAGAAAAAATTAAAACAACGTGAAGGTTACTTAAAAAATGATGCTTATGACCAATCGCCAGAATATGAAGATTTACAAATTGTACTTGATTTATTAAAACAATCTGGTGCAAAACCGCTCTTCATTTCTGTTCCTGTCAAAGGTCCTTGGTACGACTACGCTGGCTTCCCGAAAGAACGCCGTGAAGCATACTATAAGAAAGTTCATGAGCAAATCGAAAAAGCTGGTTATCCAATTGCCGACTTCTCAAATCATGAATACGATAAATACTTCTTAAAAGATCATATGCACTTAGGTTGGAAAGGCTGGGTTTACATCGACGAAGCCATCCAACAATTTTATAAAGCAAACTAATGAAAAGACCGCTTGAATTACTCAAGTGGTCTTTTTGTATATATTTTGTAATTGCTCGATTGCATTCTCCGCTTCTTTCATAACTCGCTCCACTACATGCTGAGCTGATTCGATTCGTGCCAACGATGCTGCCTGTCCTGCCCAAAGTGACATATATTCTTCCTTATTTTGCTTCGCTGCCTCTTGGCGTATTTTAGAAGTTAATACGTTTTGCACTGGATACATCGGAAGCCCTTCTTCTTTTCCTTCATGTCTCTCTATAAATTCATTCCGGATACCCCGTGCATATTTCCCGGAAAACGCACGAGTTACCGTTGTGCTCGTATCTGTACTATGTAAAACCGCTTCTTTATACACATCGTGCGTAATACTCTCTTCACTTGTTAAAAAGGCCGATCCCATTTGAACACCTTCTGCTCCTAGTGCCAATGCCGCAACAAGCCCTTGTCCGTTCATTACACCACCTGCTGCAACAATTGGGATATGCGGAACAGCTTCTACTAACTGAGGTACTAACGCAAAAGTACCAATCATAGCATCTCGTTCTTTCCCAATAAACGTTCCTCTATGCCCTCCTGCTTCGCTACCTTGTCCGATAATAATATCTACTCCTAGCTCGGCAAGTACTTTCGCTTCCTTCACATGGGTAGCTGTTCCGATAACTTTTATTCCACTTCTTTTTAAATCATTTATTTCTTCTTTTTCTAACGTTTGAAATGCAAAACTAACGACCGGTACTTTTTCATCTAATAGCACTTGTAATTGTTCCTTATAGCTTTTTGGAAGCTTTAACGTTCCTTCTACTTCTATACCTAATTCTCTATTCACTCCGCTTAGTAATACTTTCGCCTCATTTACCTTCTCTTCTTCTATTTGTATCTCTTTCGTTACAAGTAAATTAACACCGAAAGGCTTATCTGTTAGTTCTCTTATTCTATAAATCGCTTCACAAATTTGTTCTGGGCTCATATAGCCCGCTCCAAGCGTCCCTAATCCTCCGCTATTACTTACTGCTGCAACGAGTTCTGGCGTCGTAATCGCGCCTGCCATACCGGCTTGAACAACGGGATACTCAATTTTTAATATGTCTGTTACTCGACTTGTAAACATCATTTTCCCTCCTATTTCCCTTATATCTTCTTTATTTGATAAGCTTTCCCCTGCTTTTGCAAGGGTTGAACTTCATATGAAGCGAATATATTGAAAGATAAGGAGGCTGAGCTTAATGATTTATCCAAATGCATTAAAACAAGGTGATACAGTAATGATTATTGCACCATCTGGTCCACCTACAATCGAAAATGTATTAAAAGGTGTGAATGTATTACAAGAGATGGGGTTATCCGTAATAATCGGGAAGAGTGTTTACGAGAAATATGGATTTTTAGCCGGAAGTGATCAAGTTCGGCTTGACGATATACATGAAGCATTTACAAATAATGAAGTGAAGGCAATTTTTTGTGCACGAGGTGGTTATGGAAGTGCTCGTCTTCTTCCTCACATTCAATATGAAGTTATTAGGCAGAATCCAAAAATCTTTTGGGGATATAGCGATATTACAGCTTTACATACTGCTGTTTCACGTTATGCAAAGCTTATAACATTTCATGGCCCGATGATTGAAGAACTAGGAAAAGGTATTGATTCCCTATCTTTATCCTCTTTTAATCAGCTATTCCATCCGTATTCAACCATTTTATCTGCATCAGAATGTATCGTACCTAGCTCTCACAGTACAGTTACAAGTACGTTAGTTGGAGGAAATTTAGCTGTGTTAACAAGTATAATTGGCTCGCCCTACGAGATAAATACGGACAATACACTTTTATTACTTGAAGACATTGGTGAAGAACCGTACCGCATTGACCGTATGTTAAATCAGCTACTTTTATCTGGAAAGTTTAATGAATGCAGGGGCGTTATTTTCACAAGTTGTCACGACTGCACTCCTTCAAAGCCATCTCAATCATTGCAAACAATATTATATGAATATTTCGCGCCATATCATATACCTGTCCTATTCGGTTTACCAATTGGACATATAAGTCCAAACATCGGTATTCCACTTGGAGCTACAGCGACAATAAACACAAATAATAAAACAGTCTCTATTTCTTCTGGTATAGCCACTCCATGTTCAAATTAAAAAGGAAAAGCGATTACGCTTTTCCTTTTACTTATAATAATTAAAAATTCGTCCAGATGCGATATCTGCAATTTCTTCTGGAATAAATGTTTTACTTATATCAGTGCCAACATTTAATACAGCTGTAGCATCTTTCTCAATGCTACCAAATAACTCTTTCCCACGTATCGTAATAAGGGGCGTTCCTTCTGGCAACACATCTTTTACAAATTCCATTTGTGTAAAGAACGGAACGATCCATCTACCTTCTCCTTGGAAATGACGCAAACGAAGTATTCCTTCTGTTGCCCCGTCCTCTGCTTCTAGTGAACCAGCAACATAAAACTCAGTAGATAAGAGCAATTCATAAAATTCCTTTTGCTTCTGTTTATCATCCCCTGCTACAACAAGTACCTCTTCTAATTTCTTTACTGAAATTTGCTCCATATGATGCCACCCCTATTTCAAAATGATTGTACTTAGATTATACGAAATATTCTTATTTTTTTCTACATAATTCGCAATTATTTTTTCAAAATAATTTTAATGCTTCTTTTGTCGTCACAATCGTAGCAAACTCTTCATGTAAATTTACAAGTGTCATATTGTGAATATCTTCTGCACTATACTCTTTACCATCTAAACCTTTACGGTTAAAAGTAGCCGTTGCATCACTCACTAAATACGTTGTAAATCCTAAATTCCCTGCCATTCGTATCGTAGTTTCCACGCAATGATTTGTCGTTAATCCTACAACTACTACTGCATTACATTTGTCCTCTCTTAATTGCTCTTCTAAATTCGTCCCAATGAACGCGCTGTTAACGAATTTCTGAATAACCACTTCACCAGGTAGTGGTTGCACTTCTTCTTTAAAGTTTACCGTTTCCCCTCTCTCATAAAACATTGACCGAGCATCTTCTTTATTTACATGTTGAATATGAAAAACTGGTCGTTTCCTTTTCCTCCATTCTGCTAACAAAATTCTCATGTTTTCTTCAGCAAAAATATTATTTCTCTCGCCCCAATCTTGTAATTGAAATGCCTTTTGTACATCGATTATGATAAGTGCTATTTGATTTGTCATCATTTCCTCCTTAATTTGGCTGTAATTGAAATAGAAAACCAAGTTGTTGTGACGCAGTAATAAAGCAAACATAGGCGCAAAGCTCTACAATTTCTTTTTCTGTCCAATATTGTTTTAATGCGTGAAACATAGTATCATCTATCGCTTTTCGGTCATGAACAAATGTATGCGCAAAAGTAACGGCTACACCAATCTCCTCTGCCTTTTGCACATCATCAGGTCTTCCCTTTGCCATACAGTACGGACATTCATTCCCATACGCTAATGTTCTTCTCACTTGCTCCTTCAACTCTGCTGAAAGAATTCCTTTATTGTACAGTGTATCCTCTAACGTACTCCACGAATGTAATATATCCGAATTATGCCCTAATAACTTTTGAAACTTTGTATCTCCTACATTTGATAATGAAATTCTCTCCATCATTTCCCCTCCTATTTCCTTCTGTTTTATTGTAAAATAAATAACGTTCACTTTACATTTCATATGAATCTTAATTTATATTTTCCCTTTACAAAAATCATTATTTTACTGGAGGTATATTTACAAATGCAACTAGACCGTGTTGATCGAAAAATTTTAAATGAATTATATAATGATAGTCGCCTTTCTATGCGTGAATTGGCGAAACGAGTAAACTTATCTGCTCCGTCTACTGCAGAACGTGTTCGTAAACTTGAAAGTGAAGGCGTTATTCAAAAATATACAATCGATATCGACTATAAAAAAGCAGGACTAGTTTTAGATTGTATTTTAGAAATCACTTTAAAAAATGGTGATACAACACGTATGCAACAGTTTATTCAGTCTTATCCATCTGCAAGTTTTTGTTACCGAGTAACAGGAAGCTTATGCTACATTGTAAAAATTTCTGTTCCTTCACTCGTTGAACTTGAAGAATTTATCAATGATGTTTCTTCATATGCAACGACAGTTTCTCATATCGTATTATCAGAAGTATCTCTTACTCCTGATATTGAACATATCTTCCCAGAAGATTAATTTATTTTTATTCATAAAATATAAAAAAACCCCTTACAATAAGAATAAAAATAATATATTATGTATTAAAATACATAAAGTTCGAGAAAGGGGCTTTACATTGAAAATCTGGTTTTATGAAAAAACGGCACAATTAGATGACTTGCTTGGTATTTGGGACAATGTTCCGACCATCCCGCGAATTGGTGAAAAAGTGGAGATTTTAAAGACAGTCCGTACTGTTACAGATATTAAATATGTAAAGAACGGTAATAATTTTCGTATAGAAATTATTACAAATTAAAAAGTAGCTCCTAAGGAGCTACTTTTTAATTATCTATTATGTGCTTTCTTTATAACGATTTTATCTTCTTCTACTGATACTGTTACATAATCACTTTCTTCTAACCGAAGCTTATTTACAACCTCATCTGGTAACTCTATGGCCATCAATCTATCGGTTACGATCACTTGACTATACACTTCATTTTCTTGTGATGAATTCACTACTTTTTGCTCATTTATAAAACGTACTGGTGGCACGCCAACTTCTTTTACTGTACGCCATTGTTTCCAAACATACGGAATTAACCATAGTAATCCAACAACTGTAAGACCGATACCAATCCATAAATTACTTTGCGCTTGTAATTCAGTAATTGAGATTGTACCACTTTCTTCTCCACCGAAAAATTGCATACTTGTTGCAATCAAATTATTTAGAGCGTGCACAGCTATATTCGTCCATATATTTTTTGTCTTTATGTATAAAAGGCACATAACGACACCAAACATGAACGCACCAATAACATCAAAATGTCCTAGGCCAAAAATAATTGAAGATATAATTACAGCTTTTTTAATTCCCCATTTATGAGCCATTCGCTGTAAGAAAAATCCCCTAAAAATAACCTCTTCCATAATAGGTGCTAACACACATGCTGAAATGAAAGTAAATATCGTCATATATACGTTACTCGTATTAATAACATTTCCGTCTTCTAGCATAGTAACTAAGAAATTCGGTAACGTATGTGCTAATATGTAAAATTGAATCTGAGATATGCCAACTGAAAAAATCATCCCCATTATCGTTGCTAATACAATTAATCCCCAAGATAAACGTCCTGGCTTATCAAAAAAACTGTTAAATACAACATTATTTTTATTTGTTTTTACGTATAGCCAAAGTAACGGAAATACAAAAAATACAGTTATTTGTGAAATAACCTCCATCGTATTCTCAGAAACATTTGCTAGACCTAATGGTATCATTATAAGGAACACCCCTATAATCATCCATCCAAAAAAGCTACGTAGCCTTATACGTGAAAATGCATAGTGCACATGAAACACCCCCAAAGATAGTAAAAAATAAAGTAAAACTTGAATCAATATTTTATAGGCGTCCTTTCCTTATAAATAATTGGATAACTAAATTACAATATGAATCTAGTTGAAATCCTTCCTATTTTTCTCAAATCATTTCAAACAGCATGGCTCTTAAAATACCATATCGCTGTTCTTCAAGTTGCAATCCAAGTGAAATTTATGTAATAAAAATCCCCGTTTTTACAAGCGGGGATTTCTTTTATTATAATACGTCACGTTTTTGGAATAATGCACTTGATGCTACAAGTAACACAACAAAGTATGCAGCTACAAGTAATAATGAAGTTGTAAACGTAAATTCTGTAAATGTTGGTTCTACTCCACCACTAATTAATTTATTACTGTCGTAAGCTCTTAAATCCAAATGGAAGAATACTACAAACTTCGCTACACCTTTTGCAAACATCATTAGTGCCATATTAATTGCTCCTTGTAAGAATAATAGGAACATCGTAATAATTAATGATAATACAGACTTTCTAAATACGTTTGCTAAGAAAAATGCAAGTGTTGCAAAGAAAAATGGCGATAGCAACTGATATAATATTGTTTTCAAAACAATTCCTAATGTTAATTCAGTTTTACTACCGTCCATTACAATTAATCCAATAATCATGGCAATTAACGTACTAGCAAATACAATAAATAACATCGTTAATAACACTGTAATATATTTAGAAAATAAAACTGTCATTCGTTTTCTTGGACGAATTAATAATTGTTTAATCGTTCCTTTTTGGAATTCATCTGTAATTGTACGAGAAGCTGTTGTAATTCCAAAAATCGTTGTGAATATCATAATTAAGCCGATATCTGAACTTACAAAATCTAAGTAAGATCCACTTAAACTACCAGCTTCACCCCATTTCGCCAGTACTACAGCTCCTAAAATCTCCAATAAAGCAATGACACCAATTAAAATATACATACCTTTTTTCGCATATAATTTTAAAAATTCATTTTGAATTAATTTAAACATTACGCTTTCACTCCCCCAGTAATCGCTAAGAACTCATCCTCTAACGTTTTATTTTGAACAGTAACTCCGTATACAAGCACATCAGCATGAACAAGTTTTTTGACAAGTTGCGGAATGTTTTCTTTTGTTACAGATGCTACAATCACATTCCCTTTTGCTTTACCTTTAATAATTTCATTCGCTTTCTGAACTTCATCTACTTCAAACGCTACAACGACTGCCTCATCATGCTTCACTTTTTCATGTAAGTTGTACTCTTGTACAAACTCACCTTGTTTAATAATAACAACGCGATCACACATTAATTCAATTTCACTCAATAAGTGACTTGATACGATTACAGCAATATTCTCTTCTTTCGCTAAACGTTGTAAATAATCACGAATTTGGCGAATACCAGCTGGATCTAATCCATTTGTCGGCTCATCTAAAATTAAGATTTTCGGCTGATGAAGTAATGCTTGTGCAATTCCTAAACGTTGTTTCATACCAAGTGAATATGTTTTCACCTTTTTATGAATCGCATGCTCTAATTCAACAAGCTTTACAATCTCAGCAATGCGCTCTTTACTAATTGGAGTGATGGCCATGTTCGCAAAATGCTTT
The DNA here is from genome assembly GCF_022663475.1 of Bacillus cereus group sp. BfR-BA-01382. Taxonomy (NCBI): domain Bacteria; kingdom Bacillati; phylum Bacillota; class Bacilli; order Caryophanales; family Bacillaceae; genus Bacillus; species Bacillus cereus group sp. BfR-BA-01382. Next base: position 72,559 of record NZ_JAKUFQ010000011.1, on the reverse strand, counting down.
AAGTTTTGCATTCCTGTCATATAATCATATAGTTCAGGATTTTCTACAATCGCTCCAATTTGCTCTAGTGCCTTTTCACGCTCCGAGCGAATACTATGTCCACAAATTGTAATATCGCCCTCTGTCATTGAAATAAGACCTGTCATCATACGGATCGTCGTCGTCTTACCGCTACCGTTCGGCCCAAGGAATCCGTATACTTCTCCTTCACGAACCTCAAATGATAAACCACGAATAATTTCCGTTCCACCAATCCTTTTTCGAACATTCTCTAACTTTACTACTACGTTTCCCAATGCTGATTCCTCCTTTAGACTTCTAGTTTTTTATCGACTATGTAAGCAATTACATATATTATTAGAGCACTAACCATTACCATGAAACTTATATTAAAAATGTTAAATCCATTTTCTTGAAACATATTAATAAACAGACTCTTGCTTTCACTATGATATTCTACTCTTCGTAATACTTGGAAAGCTGGAGCTAATTTTCCTAGCAAGGTTGTCGCTAAAGTAATCGCTATATTTATTACTAGGAAAATAATAACGATTAGTATATTTTGCGCCTTTTTCTTTTTCGTAAGTAACTTTACTAGAGTAATTACCAATATGATTTGTAAAACACTAAACAAAAACTCAAATAAATCGCTTATCGTATATATTAAATTATTAATTATGCCTACTTGCATAATCTCTTTTGCTTCTACATATACAGAAGTCGTAGGAAAAGCTAATACATAACTTACGTAGAAAAGAATTCCACATATCCCATACCATATAGCCATTGCGATAAATGAGAAAATAAGCATAGAAATTACATATTGTTTCCCAGATATTGCTGTAAGTCGTAACATTGGATTAGTTAGTAAGCGTGAATATGATTTCATTGTTTGTATAAACATATAAACAATATAAAAGAAAAATATAATCATAATGATTCCAAATATACCCTCTTGTCTACTGATAGCCGCATCACTTTTTCTTACAATCATTTGTGAAAATAACACAGCTTCAATTAGCACAAAGAATAAAAAAGTAACAATATATCTTTTCTTATTTACATTCCATAAATAGGAAAGTACTGACTTCACTTACTAAACACCTCCTTAAACAATTCATGAACTGCTTTTCCTCTCTGAAAACGAATTTCTTCTACATTTTCATATAGAACCATTTCTCCATCTTTTAAAAAGATCACTTCATCAAAAATATTTTCAATTTCATTTATTAAGTGAGTGGAAATTAATATCGTACAATCTTCCCTATAGAACTGTAGAATTAGATCCAATACATGTTCTCTAGAAAGAGGATCTATCCCGCCCAATGGCTCATCTAGTACATATAGCTTCGCTTTTCGAGAAAACGTTAAAATAATCTGCAGCTTCTCAACCATACCTTTTGACAATGCTGTAATTTTTTCTTCTAGCGGTATTTTAAATTCTGCAATCGTATCTACCGCTTTTTGAATATCGAAGTCTTTATAAAAATCCCGGTAGAAAAATAAAGCGTCTTTTACAGTCATCCAATCATCAAAGATTGGCTTATCGGACATAAATGAAACGATTTCTTTCGTCTGTAATCCTACCTTTTTACCGTCTATTGTGATACTGCCTTCAGAAGGGTGTTGCAAGCCTGCAATCATTTTCAATAACGTCGTTTTCCCGCTCCCGTTATCTCCAACAAGCCCAACGATTTTCCCTTCCGTAATCTCTATGTTTAATTCACGGATCACTGCTTTTAATCCGTATCTCTTCCATAAGTTTTCTATTTTTAATAGCTCTGTCATTGGCTCTCCTCCCTCTTATCATGCAATGAAGAACGAAGAATTGTAAGAATTTCTTCTTCTGAAAAACCTAAATTTTCCATTCCATCTATAAAAGAATGAAGTAATTCTTTCGCCATCTCTTTTCGCAGCTCCATTATTTTCTCCCCTTCATTCGTTACATACCGTCCCATTCCTCTACGTGTTACAACAACTCCATCCCGTTCTAGCTCTTGAAATGTACGCTGAATCGTATTTGGATTCACTTGTAATTCACTCGCTAATTCACGGACAGAGGGAATTTTATCACCAGGCAATAACTGTCCTGTTACGATCTCTTTTTTTATGTATTCCATTACCTGAATGTAAATTGGTATATTTGGAGAAAACTCTATTTTCATTTCTTCCCTCCTTTTGTATCGGTGTACTAGTTAAATAATACACTGATACAAAAAGTTTGTAAATACCCATTTAATTACAAAAATTTCTATCCGTTAACCGAATAGAACTTCCCAAACATAAATCGCTATATAGAAATAATAGTGTTATGTAAACAAAATTATAAAGAAAAGCTGTCTTATCAATGAATAAGACAGCTTTTCTTTATAATCCTATATTAAAAGTTAAACACGAAGTCATCGTCAGCTAACTTTTCAACGTTCGTTGCTTTTACGTAACCATTTCCTTTTACAGAGAAGAAATCATGGTTTTTCGTATCTGTACGTAAACCATTTAAAACGATTGGGTTAATTTCTTCTTCTTCAAACTTCGGCTCAAGTCCTAAGTTCATAAGCCCTTTATTCGCATTGTAACGAACGAAACGATTTACATCTTCTACAAGACCGATAGAAGTGTAAATTTCTTCTGTATAAGCCATTTCAATTTCATATAGTTCCATTAATAACTCTTGTGTTTCTTTTTGCACTTCTTGTTGCTCTTCTGCAGAAAGTTCTGCGAAGATTTGTTGTGCTAAAATACCGACGAATACGCCGTGAATTGACTCATCACGAATTATCAAGTTAATAATCTCACCACTTGCTGTTAGTTTTCCTTGACCAGCTAAGTAAAGCGGATAGAAGAATCCACTATAGAATAAATAACTTTCTAAGAACACACTTGCTACCATTGCCATATATAGCTCTTTTTTCGTTACCTCAGGCTTTAACAAACGACGATAGTAACCAGTAATAATACCGGCCTTTTTCTCAAGTAATGGATGATTGTCTACCCAGTCAAAAATATCATCAATTTCTTCTTCAGTAGCTAACGTTGTAAAGATATGACTGTAACTCTTCGCATGTACTTCTTCCATAGCTCCCATGAAAGCTAATACACTTTTAGCTTGTAAATTTTCAAGATGAACAAGTACAAGTGGCATTCCTTCGCCACCTTGTTTCGTATCTAAAAGTGTTAAACCACCTAATACACGCTTATAAGCAATTTGCTCTTCTTTCGATAATTGCACCCAAGTATTTTTGTCAGACGAAACCGCAATTTCTTCTTCTGTCCAAAACTGAGCGATGTTTTGCTTCCAAAACATTAAACTAAAATCATCTTCTTTTTTGTTCCAGTTTACCGCACGCATTAAATCGCCCCTTCTCTAAATATGATAACTAAGCATGAGCAGGGTTCAGAAAACCCTGCTCATCATGTCTCACTTTTTATATTAAACGGTACAAGCCACACACTCTTCCACGCTTAATTTACGTGTTCTCGTATAATACAGACTCTTTAAGCCTTTTTTATGTGCATAGATGTAGTAACGTGCTAATTCACGTGTTGAAATATCACTATTAACGTAAAGAATTGTACTAATTCCTTGATCAATATGTTCTTGAATTTCTGCGATTAAATCAATTAATTTAAACTGATTCATATCGTAAGAAGATTTATAGTACCAGAACGTATCTTTTGATAAATACGGCATTGGATAATATGTTGTCGCGTTCGCATATGTTCTTGATTCGATTTGACTTACGATCGGCATTACGCTTGAAGTTGCATTTTGAACGTAACTGATTGATTGTGTTGGAGCAATGGCAAGACGATATGAGTTGTATAAACCATTCTTTTGCACTTGCTCTTTTAAACTTGTCCAATCTTCTTTTGTCGGAATATGAATTCCTTCAAATAGTTGCTGAACTTTTTCAGTTACTGGGCTGTAATCTGTCGTTTCATACTTTTCGAAGTATGTGCCATTCGCATAATCAGATTTATCGAAGTCTTTAAATGTCTCGCCTTTTTCTGTAGCGATTTCCATACTTTTCTCAATAGAATAGTAATTTAACATCATAAAGAATGTACGAGCGAATTCTTTCGCTTCTGCACTTTCATAAGCGATTTTATTTTTTGCTAAATATCCGTGTAAGTTCATTGCTCCAAGTCCAACTGAATGAAGCTCGTCATTTGCTTTTTTCACAGTTGGTGCATTCGGAATAATCGTCATATCAGAAACAGCTGTTAAAGCTTCCATTCCCGCATGAACTGCTTCACGAATTTCTTTATTTTCCATTACGTTTACGATATTTAACGATCCTAAGTTACAGTTAATATCACGACGGATAATGTCATCTGTACCGTAATCATTTATTTCTGAAGTTTCTTGAAGCTGGAAGATTTCTGTACATAAGTTCGACATCTTCACAGTTCCAATATCCTTCAATGGATGTTGATTATTTGCATTTGATTTAAACATTAAGTATGGGTAACCAGACTCAAGCTGAATCATAGCGATTTTAATAAGCATATCACGTGCACTAATATCTAGTGGCTTCTTCTTCACTTTCGGATTGCTCATTAATTCATCGTACATTTCATCAATGTCAATATCATCTAAATGCTTGCCATATTCTTTATAAACCGTATAAGGCGCGAAAACATGGAAAGGTTCGTTTTTCTCAGCAAGCTCAAAGAACTTACTTGGAACGATAATTCCGATTGATAGAGACTGAATACGGCTCTTCTCATCGGCATTTATTTTTTTTGTATCAAGGAATTCAATAATATCCCAATGGAAAATGTTTAAATATACTGCGCCGGCACCTTTTCGTTGGCCAAGCTGATTCGCATATGAAAACGAATCTTCAAGCAATTTCATAACAGGCACTACACCACTTGCAGCGTTGTCGATACCTTTAATTTGCTCACCACGTGCGCGTAGCTTAGATAAGTTTAAGGCTACTCCCCCGCCGATTTTCGATAATTGCATCGCAGTATTAATGTTAAAGCCAATTGAATTTAAGCTATCGTCCATCTCTAACAAGAAACAAGACACCATTTCTCCTCTTCTGCTTCTTCCCGCATTTAAAAAGGTTGGTGTCGCTGGTTGGTAGTTTTGTTTTACAATCATGCTTGCGAATTGTTTTGCCTTCGAAACATCACCGCGTCCTAAGTATAATGACACAATTGCTACACGATCTTCATAGCTTTCTAAGTATTGTTTTTGATCATTCGTTTTTAACGCATAATCTTTGTAGAACTTAGATGCTGCCATATAAGATTGGAACTCGAAGTTTTCACCATAAGCGATGTTATATACTCCCTCTACTTCCTCCAAGCTATACTCGTCCAGAACGTTGTAATAGTAATCATGTTCTTTCATATACTCCATTCGCTCTGCCACGCTATTAAAAGGAACGGTATTCTCTCTAGCTTCTTCCATAAAGACTTCTAATGCCTCTTTATCTTTATGAAGCTGATAAAAACCGTCCTGCATTTGCGTGATTTCATTATTCAGTTCAATGTGTCGCAATCTCCCGCACCCTTTCCTTAAAATATTCTACATCGTTATTTGTTCCAGATAACTCAAATTTTGATACAATAGGCACTTCATATTTAGTAGAAATCTTGTCAGCACTTGCACCGAACATGTCTCCCCAGTTACGATTGCCGCTTGCAGATACGCCTTTTAATTTTTCATTATTGCGCTCTAAAAAGTCTAAAACACGTTCTGGTACATTGCCAAAACCTGTTGTATACGTAATAAGAATAAAGTCTTCATCTATTACTAGATCTTCATCAATTTGAACGGCCGGCATATTTAATTTGTGAATGAAACGCTTCACGTTTCCTGTCATAGAATCATATGCAACTAACATTTCCGACCCTCCCTCTCAAATCTATATTCTCTATATGTTGTTCTTGATTTCTCTATATATTGTATTACGTTTCAAAATAAGACACAAGATATATGTATAAATTCTTTCTTTTTTTAACTTTTACTTTTCGACATGATAGCCGTTTTTTTTCAATACAATGACTATGAAACAACATTCTAAAACTCATGTCAATAAAGTGCTTTTCAAAAAAGTTGTCAACGAATTTAATCTTATTTTAAAAAAAGTTAACAATATATTTTGTCATAAAACGGTAGATGCTGAAGAAATATATTTCTCCAGCATCACGCAAAAAAGAACAGATATGAAACTATAATCTGCTCTAAAAAACGATTACATTTATCAAATTTACCTTATTAAATATATTATACATATACTTTCGTTTTTCGTTACATACTAAAAGATAACTATTATAGAAAAAGATTATTATTATGGAACTTCAATTTATTTATGAAAAGTTTATTCAGAGTGCTCAATACGCAAAATATCTTTTACAAATATGTGATGTGGATTTTCATCTTTATCAAGCATTGTACATACAGGAGCCTCTTCATCAAAGTATACAATCATTCCTTCTACGTACTGATATGTATGTTGAACTTGTACAGTTACTTTAATTTCTATCGCTTCTTCATATGCTCTTTTTATTTTCTGAAGCATTTTTGCTGAACATTTTCGTTTCTCTGGATACATAACCATTCCCATAAATCTATTGCCGGCTCTATCTTTCCACATATAATCCCAATGTGGTAAAATGCCTTGTTTAAAATCGCCCATAATTCCCCTCTCCTTTATCTTTTATTTATCCCGCATTAAACGTTCGATTGGTGTCGGCTACTAATCAGTGAGGGATGCCCTGCTGATTAAAATTCCCCTTTATGAACGTGGCGTTTCTGAATATGTATAAATCACTTGCCCGCCTCGTTGTGCGTTACCAATGAAATGCTTAAAGTCTTCTCTATTTACAACAACTTCTCTGAACGTATAAAATACATCTTTCGTAACAACATACTCCGTTATTTCACCATTTTTCAGCTGATCTAAAATTGTATTTGCTAATTCTTTATCCATGTATTTCACCTCTCTGCAATATTTTATTTTATCGTATATTCTATAGGTCAACAACTGTAAAATTATCCCGCTATTTGCAGGCGGTCCGATTGGTGTTGGCTACTAATCAGTCGTGGAATGAACAAAAGTCTTACTGATTAACGTTTCATTTTATCTCGTTGTTATGCCATGATTTTATTTTCGTTATTTCGCAAACAATATCGTTTTACTATATGTCCACTAAATATCATATACTAACATAGCTACTTCTCTATATCAAACATTTCGGCATTCAATTATGCAAAGTTCCATACCACTATGCTACAATATATAAATAGAACTAGGAGGGATACTATGATTCGGAAAGCAAAAAAGACAGATGCACTGGCAATAGCTCCTTTATTGTATAATGCTCTGCATGAAATTGCTGAAAAAATCACAGGTAGCACAGTTAAAGCAGAAGTATTACTAGGACTTGAGACATGGTTCTCAAAAGAAAATAACCGTCTGAGCTACGAAAACTGTTTTGTCTATGAACAAGACGAGAGTGCAGTTGGAATTATTGTCGCTTATCACGGTAGTGAAGCAACACAGCTTGACGCACCAATTGTACATCACTTAAGAGAATTACATAAAGATGAATCAATTACGTTAGAAAAAGAAGCTGAGCTTGATGAGTATTACATTGATACATTATCAGTTTCAAGTGCACACGGCGGAAAAGGTATAGGTTCTAAATTAATTGAAGCTGCCGAAATCTATGCAACTGAAAAAGGGCATGAAAAAATCGCTTTACTTGTTAATTTAGAAAACACACGCGCCTATTCACTATACGAAAAGTTAGGTTATAAAAAAGATGAAATTGTTATGCTAGTAGGCGAACCTTATGCTCATCTCGTAAAAACATTAAACGTCAAAATTTCTATACCTTAAAAAGAAAGCACACGATTTATATAAATCGTGTGCTTTTATGTTAAATTCGTATTTAATATATTTCCATCCATCGCCTCGTGAAACGTATATGTTGTACATCCCCATGGCTTTCTATGCAAAATAGGAGAACCAGACCATCCCATTGCCCTCAGCTCCGTTCCAATCATCGAATTAAAATACTTATGACCTACAAGAGCAATACTTCCATGTACGAGAGCATAACGATGTAACAGGTAAGCCGCTTGCCTTGCCCTCTCTCTTACTTCCTTATAAGACTCAACATCTTTATGGTAGCCAAGTATCCATAATGTTCGTCCAATGAACATCCATACCTTAATTGTGCATTTCAACCACTTCGGAGCAAAAAAGCATGAAGGAACTTCAGCTTCTCTAAAAAGAGAATTTTGCATAAAAGATAAAGAATCTGTCAATTCAGCTGCTGATTGTACAGCACGCCTTTGATCACTTGTTAAGACAAATTTCGCTGCTTCAATTGCCTCTATTGTTTCTATCGGCATTTTAGCTTTTTGTATCATTGATTCGGAATCATACTGTTTCATCCATTCGTGAAATGAATTAATTGTCATCGGTTCTCTTATACGACCTAAACAACCATGACGAATAAAAGAAATCTTCATTCTTTTCACTCTCCATTCATCACTTACGAACTCTATTATGCACTAGTTCTAAATATCATACCACGCAAGAAAAGAAAGTTATATACCTTTACATCTCCCCACCACTATCATGTGTTATCGAAGCATGGGTACCATCCATCCCATCAAAATATGTATTCGTATCATATTGACGAATCTTTTTTAAATGCATATAAGAAAATAAAAATAAAATTAAAGCTATAACACTCCCCACAAATTCAAACATCATTTTACCGCCTCTAATTTCTCCCACTTCAGCAGGTTATTCTACTTTTTCATTATACCTCGATATAAAGATTTTCGCATTTTTGCTATTTTTTCAAATAACATGGATTTTCTACATATTTTCTTACAAAAAGTGAATTTTTTTCGAATTTTTACTTTGGAAACATTTACAAAGTAGGAAATATGGTTCAAAATAGGAGGAAATAAAAAAACCCAAATTTATTCTTTTTTTGGGAAAACTGTAACAAGGAGAGTTGCTTATGCAGATCGCAGAAACTGGAGATATCATCGAATTTAAAGGTGGAATGCAAGGCCGTGTTCAAAAAGTAAATCAAAACTCTGTTATTGTTGATATAACAATTATGAAGAATTTTAGAGAACTAGATATGGAACCTCTTACAGTTGTAAGTCATAAAAACTATACTGTCATTAATCAAAATGCATAATATAATAGAAAGAAAGGGCCTGTATAGTATACAGGCCCTTTCTTTCTATTAACGATTATCAATTGTTTCCGGATATAGATCGTGGTTCATCATGCGGTAGTCAGCCATTTGTTCATACTTCGTCCCCGGGCGACCGTAGTTGCAGTATGGATCAATTGAAATGCCACCACGTGGTGTGAATTTCCCCCATACCTCAATGTAACGTGGATCCATTAATTTAATTAAATCGTTCATAATAACGTTCATGCAATCTTCGTGGAAATCACCATGATTGCGGAAACTAAATAAATACAACTTTAAAGATTTACTCTCTACCATTTTTTGCTCTGGAATATAGCTAATATAAATTGTTGCAAAATCTGGTTGTCCTGTTTTCGGACATAAACTTGTAAATTCAGGACAATTGAATTTTACAAAATAATCACGGTTTGGATGATTATTATCAAATACCTCTAATATTTCTGGGCTATATTCAAATAAATATTTTGTATTTTGATTTCCTAGTAATGTTACATCTTTTAAATCTTCATCTAATCTTCCTGTCATTTTAAACATCCCTTCTCATTATACGCCGCGTTTATTTCCCCATACTAACGCATGAAGCTGGGGCAATACTTTTGCATCATTCATCTCTTTACAATTTACAGCTTTATCAATCAGCCACTCATACTTATCTAATAATTTTTTAATAAGCATCGCATCATCCACTGTTTTTGTATCATCGTTTCCTACTTGCAAGAAAAATGGTACATCTGGATAACGTTCGTGCATCTTAACTGCATATTCAAAATCATGATCATCGAATACTACTACTTTTAAACTAATATCTTTTCCTGCTAGTTTCTGAATAATAGCATCTAACTTCTGAAAATCTGTTTTCATCGTCGAACTTGGTGGTTTTGGAGAAATTGTTACTTCATCAATTTGAAGTAACCAATCTTGCCATTTACTCCCTTGAGTTTCAATTGCCGTCCGCATTCCATTTTCTTTTAATATAGAAAGAAGAAACTCAATATTTTTCAGCAATGCCGGATTCCCGCCTGAAATCGTAACATGAGAAAATTTTTCTCCTCCAATTGCAACAAGCTCATCCCAAATATCTTCTGCTATCATCTGTCTAATTTGATTTTTAGCTGATCCATCCCATGTAAAAGCAGAATCACACCAAGCGCAGCTATAATCACAACCAGCCGTACGGATAAACATTGTCTTTTGCCCTACAACCATTCCTTCACCTTGAATAGTTGGACCAAATATTTCTAAGACAGGGATTTTACTCATCGAGCATCCACTCCCGTCTTACTTCCGCATAACTAGTCGGCGTCTCAAATAGACGAACAAATTCTACGCGAGCTCCTTTATATTCGTTCACTCGATTCTCTTTAGTTAGTGCCTCTGCCATCTTTTCATAAATCCAAACGACCATATTTTCAGCAGTCGTATTCATTGCAGGTAACGTTTCGTTTAAATAACGATGATCTAAATAAATTTCGATTTCATTCTTCCAAATCTCTTTTATATCACCAAAGTCAATTGCAAGTCCTATTTCATTTACATATCCACTAATTCCAAATACAACTTTATATGTGTGACCATGTAAGTTTTTACATTTCCCTTCATAACAGTGTAAATGGTGTGCTGCATCAAATGTAAATTCCTTGCTGACCATTACTCTTTTATTATGGTATTTGAGCTGTTTACGCTGAATATCCTTGTCCATTTTTTGCAAATTTTCTACGATGCGAAATCCAAAGAAATTATCCATTAGTTGTTCGCTCCTTCGCGTTCTTGTAGGTACGTATCTAATCCTGCTTTACGAAGTTGGCACGCTGGACATTCACCGCAACCATCACCAATGATTCCGTTATAACATGTTAATGTTTTTTCTCGAACAAACTCAAATGCTCCAAGTTCATCTGATAATTTCCATGTTTCAGCTTTATCAATCCACATAAGTGGCGTGTGAATGACAAACGGGTAATCCATGGATAAATTTAAAGTAACGTTTAACGATTTCACAAACACATCACGGCAATCTGGATAACCACTGAAATCAGTTTCACATACACCCGTTACAATATGACGTGCTCCAACTTGTTTTGCTAATACAGCAGCAAATGATAAGAAGAGTAAATTTCGTCCATCTACAAATGTCGATGGCAATTCACCTTCTTCATGTGTAATCTCCATATCCGTTCTCGTTAACGCATTTGGAGCAAGTTGATTTAATAGACTCATATCTAGTACCGTATGCTTTATTCCTAGCTCTTTTGCAATTTTCGCTGCACAATCAATTTCTAGCTTATGACGTTGATTGTAATTAAAAGTTACAGCTTCTACCTCTGCAAACTGCTCTATTGCCCAAAATAAACATGTTGTACTATCTTGTCCTCCACTAAAAACAACAACTGCTTTTTCTTTTTTCATTTCACTCATTCTCCTTCTCTACTATAAATAAGAAGAAAGAACGTTCTTGAACTGTCACAATAAAAAAACAAAACAATACCTAAGGATATTGTTGTTTCCATAGTTTTTTATAGAGGGAGTTCGCGAACCTCTCCCGCGCGGTGCACGGAATTTCTTCTTTCATTGACACAGCTTATTGTAACATATTGTATACTAGCGTAAAAATTTCTGATTTTTCCGCTATTTATTATTTCATTTCTTTCATTTTATAGTATGATTAATTTAATATAAGAAGAGAGGAGGCATCCCACTGAAATCCTTTATTATTTATCTCTTTTTAAATATATTATTCATCCTTATTACAATGCTCGTATATCATTTATTTTGGAATCAAAAAGGGAAACGCTCTCCTAAATTAAATTCAGCTATATTTATTGTATTGTGTTGCCTCGCTACCGTACTCTGTATTACATTTGCAGCAAAAACAAATAATGGTTTTCAATTTGATATGCGCCATATTGTATTAATTGTCGGTACATTAACGGGAGGGCCTATTGCTGGTGGTTCTATCTTAGTTGTATTAAACATATATCGCTTACTATTAGGTGGGGTAGGTGTTTTCCCATCTCTTATCGGTTCTGTTCTTCTATTTATTGTTCTACTATTAACATATAAATTTTTCAATCGAACTTCTAATCGTATAAAAATAACACTTGCTATTATCTACAGTCTCACATACGGATTTAGTTGGATACCTTTCTTTCTTTCAAAGGTTACAAATAAGACTGATTATATACCGCATATTATTGTATATGAGTTATGTTCAATGCTTGGTACGATCCTAATTTTATATTTACTACACATATTACAAACTCAAGTTCGTCTCCAAAACGAACTTATAAATGCTGAAAAGTTTCATTTAATTGGTGAAATGGCAGCGTCTATCTCTCATGAAATTCGCAATCCATTAACTTCAACGAAAGGGTTTTTACAACTGTTACAATCAGATACATGCACTGAGCAGGAACGAAAATTATATATCGACATTGCCATTAACGGCATCGAACAAGCAAATCATGTTCTTACAGATTATTTAACTTTTGCCAAACCAAGCATTGAAAAAGAACAAACATTACAGTTAGAAGAAGAATTACTACATGCATTGTCGTTAATTACACCGCTTGCTAATTTAACAAATGTACGTACTCATTATATAAAGCAAAGCACTTCTTTTTTTATCGCTGGAGAAAAACAAAAACTAAATCAATGTTTATTAAATATTTTAAAAAATTGCATTGAGGCTATGCCAAAAGGCGGTGATCTTTATTTCACATTAGTTCCTGATCATAAGCATATTCAGTTATATATAAAAGATACAGGAATCGGTATGGATTCAGAACAAGTAAAACGTCTTGGTTCGCCTTTCTATTCAACGAAAGAAAAAGGCACTGGACTTGGAATGATGGTCGTATTCAGTGTTGTTCAAGCTATGAACGGAAAAATTGATATTATAAGTGAAAAAGGAATCGGTACAACCTTTTTATTAACTTTTCCACTCATACAAAAAACGTGATGAAATAATCATCACGTTTTTTCTGTTCCTTCAACTAATTCAGCAAAAGCTTTCACTTTTCCGTGCGGTTGTTGATTTTCTTTACGCGCTTTCCAGGCGCGCTCCTCTTCTCGCTTCTTCTTAGACATATTTTTTCAACTCCTTCTTTTCTTTCTCCATGTAGTATTCCAAAATAAGAAAGAAAACTATGCACATATCAAAAAAGAAGTGGTTTCCCACTTCTTCCACTTTAGCGTTGCAAAATTGCATGTTTCGCCTCTTTTAACTGCGTAAGATGTCTTTGTTCATGCAAATCAAGAAATTGAACCCATTGATACAAATTCAGATCATTAAAAACAGGATGCTTTAATCCATTTTCAAATAGATCTTTTTCATCTATAACACTATGAAGCGCGTGTAATAGTTCTTGTCGTGAATGTTCTAGTAATTGAATTCCTTGCTGTTTTTTCATTAAAGTTTCTGTTGGTTGCATTTGCTGAGGAGCTTCTCGTTTATGTGTGCGATCAAGCGTAAGTTGGAGGTCTTTAAATGGAGTCATGTTTCTTTCGTTTTTTTGTAAAGCATATACAAGGGCAGACGTGACAGATTGTTCAACTAAATGCAAGTGGTGTAAAATTTGAGTAATACTCCATTTATCACGGCGTGGCTTTACATTCACTTCTGTATCATTTAACATTTCAATTTCTGATAATAGCGTGCTTCGGGTAGACTGTAATGAGTTTACTAAACTTTCTAAACTCACATCCATATTAGATTGAAGCATACTTGTTCCCCCCTTTTGTTGGTGAAAAGAGGTGCTCCTTATTAGAAACACCTCTTTAGTATTCTGAATTTTCTTTTATTATCTCATCATTTTCCCATTATGTCGATGTTAAACATGTGAAAAAAAGCGCATGTTTTTTACAATTTTGTGTCGTCAATCGCATGTAACCATGCTTCAATTTCTGTAATAACACTTTTCACACAGCCTTCAGCAAATGGTGATGTTAAATTTGCAACTTCTACTAATTCTAAGAACGATTTACTTCCACCTTGTTGGCACAGATTCACATAATCTTCCCACGCCTCTTGTCTATTATCTCTTGCACGTTTCCAAAATTGTAGCGCACAAATTTGAGCAAGCGTGTAATCAATATAATAGAAAGGTGAACTATAAATATGCCCTTGACGTTGCCAAAAACCACCGCGCTCTAAATAATCATTATCCTCATAATCACGATGCGGTAAGTATTTCTTCTCTATGTTACGCCATGCTGTCTTACGCTCTTCAGGTGATGCTTCAGGATTTTCATATACATAATGTTGATATTCATCAACTGATACGCCATAAGGTAAAAACAGAAGTGCTGAACTTAAGTGAGAGAAGTAATATTTATCTGCATCTTCTTCAAAGAATAGCTTCATCCATGGCCATGTAAAAAATTCCATACTCATAGAGTGGATTTCACACGCTTCATATGTTGGCCAATTATATTCTGGAATTTCAAATTTACGACTTTCATATACTTGGAAAGCATGACCTGCTTCATGTGTTAATACATCAATGTCACCAGATGTTCCATTGAAGTTTGAGAAAATAAATGGCGCTTTATAATTCTCAATATATGTACAATATCCGCCACCAGCTTTTCCTTTTTTCGCAACTAAATCTAATAAATCATTATCTAGCATGAAATTGAAAAATTCATCTGTCTCAGCCGATAACTCTTTATACATCGTCTTTCCATGATCAACAATCCAATCCGCATCTCCTTTTGGAGTTGGGTTCCCTGTAGCAAACTCAAAGTTTTCGTCGTAATAAGCTAACTTCTCTACACCAATACGTGCTTGTTGTCGCTTTCTTAATTCCGTTGTAACGGGAACGATATAATCCAGCACTTGCTGACGGTAATTAGCCACCATCTCCGCATTATAATCTGTACGGTACATTCTTGCATATCCAAGTTCAACAAAGTTTTTGAAACCTAAAGATTTTGCGATTTTCGTTCTCACTTTAACAAGCTCATCATAAATACGATCTAGTTCTTCCTCATTTCCAGCTAAAAATCCGTAGTATGCTTCACTTGCTGCTTTACGTTCGCTTCTTTCTTTTCCTTGCATAAACGGAATCAGTTGCGATAACGTTCTTTCTTCTCCAGCAAAGTCAATTTTTGCAGATGCTAATAACTGTGTATATTGCGACGATAATTTATTTTCTAATTGTAAATCTTTCACGACTTCATCTGAATATGTTTTTAAATCACATTCTGCTAGAGCAAATAATTGTTTTTCATAATACGCCTCTAATTCTTCACGAAATGGAGAATTAATGAGTGCCTTATAATATTTTGTACCATATCCTTGTACAACTGGAGAGAATTCATCAAAGAAATCCTGCTCCTCCTTATAAAAAGTATCCGTCGTATCAACAGAATGGCGAATGTAACAAAGGTTTCCCATTGTACCAAAATCGTTGCGAATTTCATTAATTGAATTAATGACTTGTTTTTGTTCTTCTACAGTTTTTGCGTTATCAAACTTCTCTAAAGCAACAGTAAATTTCTCTTTTAACTCTTCAATATTTGGGCGTTTATATTCATAGTCTTTAAATGACATGAACGAGCCTCCTCTCCATTACATACCTTTACTATAATTCAATACGTATTCCCGAATTCCCTCTTAATTTTCAACAAAATTCGGCAGTTACTACCCTGAGTTCATTGCAAATAAAAAAGCCTTGGATTTATTTATCCAAAGCTCCTTTGGAACATATTATTATTTTTCATACTTCCCAATTTTTTTTAATAGATCAAGTAATTCATCTTTTTCATCTTTCGTTAACATTTCAAAAGACTGATGTATAACTTTCTCATGCCCCGGAAAAATAGAAGCAATAAAGTTCTCGCCAGACTCAGTTAATTGCGCGTAAATAACACGTCTGTCATTCGGGCATGGGATTCTCTTTACTAATCCCTTTTTCTCCAGCTTATCTACAACATATGTAATGCTGCCACTGGCTATTAAAATGCGCTCACCAATTTGCTGGAGTGGTTGACCGCCTTTATGATATAGCAGTTCTAATACAGCAAATTCCGTTGGATTTAACCCGTTACTTTGTATAGATTTATTTGTAGTATCCATAACAGAACGATGTACACGAGATAATGCAATAAATACTTTTAAAGATTGAGAAATATCTTCTCGTTCATTATTTGATGTCATACAACTTTCAACCCTTCACTTAAATTCTCAGCAATAAAAAGAAAATGCCACTTCATACTTCATGTGAATTCCGAATGAGCATTCACTCATCCATTTCCTCTCCCCTAATATATTAAGAATCATTCTTGAATAAAAACATGACAATTTTAACATAGTTTATATATAATGATAATAAAAAAAGAAGGAGTACCACATTTGAAAGTCAAATTCCAAAGCATAATTATATATATATTGCTTGTTATCCTACCGACAATAGGGATTGGTGCTACATTTTATTCGTATCATACATATAAAATGAAACAGGAAAACAAATTATCCGCTCATACAGTTCTCTTTTTATATAGAGATTATTTAGATCATCATCTTGGTGAAGCAATTTCTGCTTTAGACATGCTTGCAAAAGTTGTAGGCACCGAGACTGGTAATATAAATGGCATTAAACAAATTGTACATGATACAGATGGAAACGATGCACGCTTTTCTGGTCTATATTACGCTACACCAAAAGGGGTCATTACAATCGCATCTGAAGATGAATCAAAGCCCGTAGATGTTTCAGACCGTAAATATATTCAAGACGTGCTACAAACTAAAAAAACCACTGTATCATCAGTCATTACTGATCGCGTTCTTGGACATAAAGCTATTATGATTGCTGCCCCCATATTCAATAAACAGAAGGAGCTCTCAGGATTATTATTAGCTAGTTTACGCTTTGATTACATTTCATCTTCTTTAAATGCCATTAAACCACAATACCATTTTGAGGTAACTGATAAACATGATGTAGTTTTTCTAACCGATGATAATAATGACACAAGTGATACGCATTCTAATATGCTTACTACTCCACTCCAAAGATTAAATTGGAAGGTCTCTGTTTCACCATTACCTATTCATCAAAAAAACTTATACCAGTGGGTTGCAATAGAGTGTATCGCTACTTTATTTTTAATGTCTATTTTATTTTTACTTGCTCAATATATGTTGTTAAAACGTCAAACAAAACTTGAAAGACAACAAAATGAACTACAGAAAATTGAATTAGTTGGAACTTTTGCAGCAAGTACAGCACACGAAATCCGTAATCCTCTTACTGGAATTAAAGGACTCGTCGCTCTATTAAAAGAGAAATATAAAGATGAACAAGATCAGTTCTACTTTTCCGTAATTGAACAAGAAATAGAGCGAATCAATGAAATTGTAAGTGAATTTCTTATTCTCGGCAAGCCAACCGCCATCATCGAACAAACATATGACGTAAGAACAATTCTAAATGAGGTAGCATTAATTATTCAATCTGAGGCGAATTTACATAACATTGTATTCCATTTACATTTGCCAGACCATCCTGTTCATATCCGTTGTTCGAAAGACCATATGAAACAAGTGGTTTTAAACATTACAAAAAATGCAATTGAGGCCATGACTTCTAGTGATACACTAACCATTGTAGTAAAAAACAATGAAACACACGCACAATTACAGATTACAGATACTGGAAAAGGGATTCCGCAACATATTCAAAAACACCTCTTTCATCCGTTCTTTACTAATAAAGATACTGGAACAGGTCTTGGACTTGTCATATGTAAACGAATTGTAGAGATGTATAATGGGCATATTTTTATTGACAGTACAGAAAACGAAGGAACGACAGTTCATATCGAAATTCCGTTACACATAGTATAATTATCCTTATCCTATAAGGGTAATTATACTTATTTCATAAAACCAGCGACAAGCATTCGCCAAAAATTATTTGATTTTCCTTCATACCCGATTTGGAAAATTGGTATTTTTATAATTGAAAACCATTTCGGTGTTTGTTTTTCTTTATAACACTGATATTGTAAAATAAGCTTGTCCAATTCTTGACTAACTTGAATTGTCTCCCTACTATTTAGCCCACTTGTTAATCCTAGTTGAATCATTTCTTCACGTTTCATATGAATATCACGTGAAAGCTTTTCTAATGTGTACTTCCTTTTTACAGTAAACATCCATATCCCCCTTATTATACTTCCATGCTCTCAACTTCACTTCTCCATTGACCTTTTTAACTACTTAATCATATACAAATTTGAAGAATCAGAAATTTTAACATTTTCTCCCTGTAATTTACAAATCTTTACCCTCACTTTGAGAATTATTACAAATTATTCTATCTTTGTAAATACATTCGCAATAATAGACATTTTTTTCATCTTCTTTTTTTACAAATTCTACGTAAACCGGGGATTCTTAATTTTCCACCTACTTTTCTTCGACATTTTTTGTTTAATTTATATAAAAAAGCAAAACATAATGATGATTGATAAAGTGAAACTTTAATCAGTGTTTTTTGTTCAGCCCCACTGATTATTAGCATTCACCAATCGTGCGTTTATAGGCAGTGAATCTCCCACCTATCCAGCCCAATGTTGAGGTGGGAGTCTTACTACCCACAAATAGCGGGATAACAATAGAAAGGAAATATTTATATGCGAAAATATACGATTACATTGTTCATCATTGTTTTGTTTTTACCGTCCTTCTTATTTCCTATTCAAGCAAATGCTCATACGAATAAAGTTGCTATTGTCATTGATGATTTCGGCAATAATATGAAGGGGACTAATCAAATGTTATCACTTCCCATTCCGCTCACTGTTGCTGTTATGCCTTTTCTTCCTTCCACAAAAGAAGATGCAGTAGCCGCCCATAAAAAAGGCCATGAAGTTATTATACATATGCCAATGGAACCTATTAAAGGTAAAAAAGAATGGCTTGGACCGAAAGCAATTACAACCGATTTAAGCGATGAAGAAATAAACAACCGACTTGAACAAGCGATTCAAGAAGTTCCGCATGCAATTGGAATGAACAATCATATGGGGTCAAAAGTAACAGCGGATGAAAGAATTGTTCGCCTTATACTTGCTGCTTGTAAAAAACACGGTTTATTTTACTTAGATAGTAAAACTAATCCTAATAGTGTCGTCCCAAAAATCGGAAAAGAATTAGGAGTTCCTATTATTGAAAACCAACTATTTTTTGATGATGTGTATACAGCAGGACATATTTCAAAACAAGCCCAATTACTCATCAAAAAAATTCAAGAAAAACCTATTATGGTAGCTATCGGGCATGTGGGCCCCCCAGGTGAAATTACATCACGCGTTATTGAAACTTCTATCCCTAAAATTCGTGAGCATGCAGACTTTATTTTTTTATCTGATCTAGCATTATCCCCGCCTCCTGTTTCAAAATAAAGTTTATTACTCACAAAGAAAAGTACCTATCTATATATAACAGATAGGTACTTTTCTTTTTAACTTAAATATAATCTACATGACTCACTCTGAATCCTTTTTTCTCTATTTTTCCGATTAATTGCTTTAATCTTGTTTCATCTAACTCATCTGATATATTTACAATAACGCGGCGGATATATTGATCACCGTTATCGAGTGTAAACAACCCACCGATATTATATGCTTTTAACAATGTCCCAAGCTCTTTAATCGTTCCTTTACAATCTTGTGTTGCAATTGTTAATATATAACCACCTGTCCGCATACCAAATGAATCTTCAATAACATCAAATATATTCGAATGCGTTAACATACCGACAAATTCATTATAATCATTTAGCACGGCTAAAAACGGAAGCCGACGAATCACATAAAAGGCTCTGAAGAAGGAATCCTTTTCAAAAATAAATGCATTGGAATTGTCAAGTATATCTCCTGCACTTACATGCTCTAATCCGCTATTGCATTTTTTTTCTAATAAATCTACTTTATAAATAATCCCCGTGAATTTCTTCTCATCTTCTGCTAATACCGGGATGGCTCGAAATCCCGTTTTGTTCATCGTTTGCAGTGCCTCTTCACCAGAATCATTTATTTTGCAAAATGTTACTTGCTGCTTTGGCAGAAAATGATATTTAACTCGCAAAATATGTTCCTCCTTACATGTCAACATGTAATCTATATATAATAAGGAGACCTATATTTTATGAGTGAAATTATTTTTAAAACGCTTTCATTTATTTATTAACTTGTGGCCATATCACATTCATTTTTATATAACAGAGCTTCTTGCGCCCTTAATCATTAATAATTTCACATGATAGTTCATTAAATATTCTATACCCTCTAGCCATTTTTTCGCTTCTTCTGGCGTTTTTCCCCACACAATCATGCCGTAATTATGAACAAGAACTACTCCTCCACCTTCAATGAAATTCGGAACATTGCTTTCTAATAAATCAGCGAATTTTTTTTCATCTTCTACAATTGGAATGGTCATTTCTGTTATACCTTCTTTTCCGAAAACACGTTCCACACTGCGTTTATCGAA
The DNA here is from genome assembly GCF_022663475.1 of Bacillus cereus group sp. BfR-BA-01382. Classification (NCBI taxonomy): domain Bacteria; kingdom Bacillati; phylum Bacillota; class Bacilli; order Caryophanales; family Bacillaceae; genus Bacillus; species Bacillus cereus group sp. BfR-BA-01382. Next base: position 51,843 of record NZ_JAKUFQ010000011.1, on the reverse strand, counting down.
CGTTACTTCTCCTTCTTCTCCATATAACTCTGATATTAAATGACTATCTACAGTCTGCACTTGTAAAATACATCCTGCACTACTTTTTTTATAAATATCCGCATGCATAAATGACTCTGCAGCTGGTTTTTCTTCATTTTCAAATACTGACTCGCACATGCAATTTACGACAATAAAATCTTCTTCCGAAAATAGCCCTTTATCTCTTCCCTCAACATTTACTAAAAATGTTAACGGCTCTTTTGACGTACATAGCGACAAACTAATTTTGGTACCATAAAACCAATCACGAAGTGCCAATTCAGATTTCACATCTTTTAATTCATTCCATTTCTTCAGAAAAAATAACATTTCGTCACCCCCGGCATAATATTCATATAAGGTTCGAATCCTTTCTATGTAAAAGGAATATTTTTTGATTATTCTAAAAATTTAATTGAATTATCACATGAGAATGCTTTTTTGTCAATATAGTTTCGCGGTTCTTCTTTAAAATAGGCTATTCATATGTCTATACTCCTATCTATTGCCTATTTCATTTTGTACATAAAAAAATGCACTATTCTTTAATTAAAGAATAGTGCATTTTCCTCACTTTTTATCCCGCTATTTGCTAGGCAGTAAGACCCCCACCTCAAAATGCAGCGAAAGCAAAGAAGTTAGGCGGGGATCGGGCTCTGCCCGTAAAAGCCCGATTGGTGAGGGCTAATAATCAGTGGGGGATAAACAAAACCCCCACTGATTAAAGTTTCACTTTATTTCTTTATTGCATTATACAAAAACTGTGCATATTGTTCACGTGTTACGAAATTATCTCCTAAAAAATTCCCTTCCCCGTCACCTTTTGATATTTTATTATCTACTAGAGCTTTCACATATCCTTTCGCCCAATGGCCATTTGGTATATCTTTGAAATTCTCTGCACTATTTTCATTTTCTTTTAACTGAAATACTCTTTGTAGTACTACTGACATTTCATATCGAGTTAATACTCCATCTGGACGGAATATATCATTTCCATACCCTGTCATAATACCAGCTTGAACCACTGCATCAATAGCCGTTTCATACATATTTCCTTTCGTATCTGTAAATGCCGTTTTTGGTTCTAGATTATTTTCTAATTTTAAATACCTTTGTATTAGAAGAGCTACTTGTCCACGAGTAATGTTATCACCAAATCCAAATTCACCATTTCCATAGCCTATAAATAACTTTTCTTTCGCTAAGTAATTAATTGCTTCTTCTGACCAATGTCCCTTTGGTACATCTTTAAATTCTACCACTTCTGTTTTCTCATCTTCTTTAGATGTATTACCGTCTTTACTTTCTACTACATTTTGAATAACAGACCCTGTAAAGAAGATTCCTGTATCCGCAAATGGATCTTTCACACCAAATTCATATACTTTCTCACCTGGTGTACTCCATTTCACTACACCATTACTATACGTACCGTTATCGCTCTTCAGACGAATTTTCGTAGAAATCTCACCATCTTTTTCATATATAGGTACTTTTACTTCTTTATTTACTTCTGTTTCCTCTAAAAATACTTTTTGGTTTTGGACATTGATATAAGCCGTCTTACTTAGTTCTATAACTGGTCGGACATCACGGATTTCATTTGCAACAAAACTTAGAAATACTAATTTTTTCAAATTGCTCACTGGTGATAAGTCTGTAATATAATTCGCTTCTAAATCAAGCTTTTGTAAGTTTACTAGACTTGATAATGGAGTAATATCTTTTAATTCATTATTGGGTAAATCTAATTCTGTAAGCTGAGTCATTTTAGCAAGTGGTGTCACATCTTTAATTTGATTTTTCCCGACAAATAATTTATTTAATTGATTCATTTGATCAATACCCGATAAATCTTTAACATTATTACGCGTTAATACTAAATCTTTTAAAGGTAATGAATATAACGGTTTAATATCTTCAATTTGATTACCTGCTAAAGTTAAGTATGTTACATTTTTTAAAGCACTTAATGGAGCAACGTTCTTAATTTTATTATTTGCTAAATTCAAGTAATCTAGTTGTTCCATTTTCGCTAATGCTGTTACATCTTCTATTTGGTTGCCTGATAGATATAAAGTTTTTACATTTTTCATTTCAGTTAGTGGTGCAACATTTGTAATTTTATTATTACTTAAATCAAGAGACTCTAAATTATTCATCTTAACAAGTGGCGTTACATCTGAAAACTCATTACCACGCAAAGCTAAATGATTTAATTGCTTTAGGTTCGCAAAGAACGACGGATCTTTTATCTTTGCATTCGCAACTGTTAAAGATTTTAAATTTGGCATATATTTTAATGCACTATAATCAAGTATCTCGTTTGTATTTAAAAACAAATCCTTTACTTGTAATAACTCTTCTTTCGTAATTGGTGTATTTAAATCTTTTCTATTAAATACTTTTTTATTAACAAGTTCTCTTAATTTGTTATCTGTTATCATGTTTTGATTATCAACTGGATTATCCGTTTCCGTATTGCCTGAATTAGAGTTATCATCTGGTTTCTCTGTTTCTTTGTTACCTACAGTTGGATCTTTAATTTCAAATTGAACTTGATATTTGTGATCATATCCAATAGCTGGAATAAGTATATGCATTTGCATATTGTGCTTCTTCTCAAACTCGCCAATTTCAAATTGAACTACTTTCGTTCCATTCTTCCTCTTATCTTCTGACAAAACTTTCACATCATGAAATACACCAGGCTGGTTTCTATCTTCTATTCTAAGATATTGAAAATAATCGCTATCTTGCATTGTTACAGTGACAATTTTTTTGCCAGCTGCAATTGTTACTTTAGGATCTTTTATATATTGAGAAACCATAGATGGCTCGTCTTTTTGATCCTTATATATTTTAATCTCAGTATCATACGTGCGATCACTCGCTGCTGCTACCGATTGATTTGCTTCAACTTTTAGTGCTGCTAATGCTGGAGTAGAGTACGTAGCAAATGGAATTGCTAATGTTGTCGCTACTACTAGCGCCTTCATATAATTTTTTTTCAAAATAATATCCCCTATCATATATAATTTTTATAATTGATAATACTTATCAATTATCCACAAATAAATGATAATGAATCTCATTATCATTGTCAATGAGAATATTACATTAAATTTATATTTTTAAAGATAAATAATAAAAAGCCCTTTATTCAAAGGGCTTTTTTACCTATCGTATGAAGAATTTCACTTTTTTCCTTCTCATTGATGACACCGATTTTTCGCAAAATATTCGCGTACAATACAAGTTTATTATATATTCGTTCTGACATGTTCTCCCTTCTTTCCTTCAACCAACTTTTTTTGTATTGGTAAATTATATGAAAGAGATGAGAAAATGTGTCCACTTTTTGCATAAATGCAAATCTTTTATTTTACGATTTACAGACAATAAAACTCCCTCCTAAAAATTAGGCGGGAGTTTAGGTACTTTCACTGTATTTAACAAACTGTCCACTGAATATTATGCTTCATAAGTTCTTCTTCAAAACTATATGGCATTTTTTTATCACAAATTACATGTTGAATACGTGAAAATGCTGCTATACGATAATTCCCTTTCACGCCTACCTTCGTATGATCACATAAAATATATGTTTTCTCAGCTAATTTCATCATCGCCTCTGACAATTTCGCTTTCTCTAATTCAAAGCTGGAAACTCCAAAACTAGGTAATAGCCCATCAATCGAAACGAACGCTTTATGAAAATGGAATTGCTGTATTACTTGCTGAGAAATAGACCCTGATACACGCGAATGCTTTGGAGATACTTTTCCACCTATAAATAAAACTTCACCGTGAAACATCTTTTTATTAATAGAAGAAATTAATTGTGTTGCGACTGGAAATGAACTTGTTACAATCGTTAAGTTTTTACGATGAACAAGGTATGGAACCATTTGAAGCGGTGTACTTCCATCATCAATTGCAATGACATCACCATCTTCTACAAATGTCGCTGCTTTATAACCAATTCTTTTCTTCTCTTCTATATGTAGCATTTCTCTTTCTAACATTGGTGCCTCTACCCCAGCGCCTGGAAGTTGAACAGCTCCACCATACACTTTTTTCAACTTCTTTTCACGATCTAATTCTTCTAAATATCGACGAATCGTTTCTGTTGATACAGCAAATTCTCTAGCTAATTCTGAAACCTTTACTTTCCCTTTAAATTCTACCTTTTCAAGAATGGTTCGCTTTCTTTCTTCTCCTACTACAGACATAGCTTCACCTCATTTATATCTCCCTCATAAACTTCCTTATTTATACAAGGTTGTAATTTTCTTTATAAGCAGAAACTTTTTCATGAATATGAATACCGCGCTTTGCTAGCTCATCAAAAATCAATTGTGGATTTTCAAAAGCTTCTTCAGGCGTAACAACACCCACCCTATTTACATTTCCATTTGCAATTAACTCTGCAGCAATCCCAAATGGAATACCTACGTTTCTCGTATAAGCTCTTAATTTTTCCCATCCTACAACAGAGCCATCAGATAACGGATGTGTATGATATAATACATGTCTTTGCTTCTCATTATTTTTCATACCTATTACTTCTACATGAAGTGCATAACCATAAACCTCTGTTTCTTGTCCTTCTTTCGATTGTAATAAATACTGCGAAATACAATCCATAATACCAATTTCTTTCCCATTTATTTCAATCTGATCATTACGCAATATGCCGTAATCATATAAAGCATGTACAAGTTGCATATTTTGCTTTGGCCAAGTTCCTCTCGTCTCTATCAGTTTGATACCTTTATTTTCTAGTGCCTTTGCTAACGTAATTGTTTCAGAATGCGGGATTATATACTGCGTTGTCTTACCATAAGGCGCTGGCAATTCTATTTCTCTTGGACGCGCAAACGGAAGTACTTGCTTAAATTCACCATCTTCATACACTGTACGCGATGGTAAATGTGGATCATATTCATATGTCGTTGTCTCTGTAATTGATGCAGAAAAAGCAATCGGACGATACGAACCGTGACTTACGCGGATCGTATCTACAGTATCCAGTTGATTTGCTGCATGCATTGCCATCATTTGCGTTACACCTGGCGTCATGCCAAATCCAGGTAAACATGTTTTTTCGTTTTGAACAAATATAGCATGCGATTCATTTTCTTCGCCAAATCCATTTAAGTTCACACCGTGACACCCTGCTTCTGCAATACAGCGGGTCGACAATCCGTTTAGCTTTATCGTCGTACCGTCCATTACAATGTCATAACCAATCATTTTTGCAACCGTATCCTCGTGATTCGTTACATCTACTTTTACAAAATCAACACGAGGATCGTTGAGCCATTCTACTACTTTACGGCCCTCTTCCTCGTTAAAATCAGCTACTGTAATCGTCTCAAAAGATGAAAATTGAACTAAATCCAAAATAGCTTCACGACAAATTTTACCTGCTCCACCTAAGCAAAATACTTTCATCCAATAACAGCTCCTTTAGCAATACTATCAACTAAGCGATTAATATCTTCTTCATGTACATCACCGATATTTCCAATGCGAAACGTATCTACTTTCGAAATTTTTCCAGGGTAAATAACAAATCCATAACGCTTTAATTCGTTATATAACTGTTGAAACTCGAACCCCTCTTTTGGATAAATGAAAGATGTAATAATAGGAGATTGATATTTCTCATCTACTAGTGGCTTAAATCCGATTTCTCCCATTCTATTCACTAGTAGTTTTTGATTGTTGTAATATCGATTGTAACGCGCTCTCACTCCCCCCTCTTTTTCTAGTTCAAGTAGTGCTTGATAAAAAGCATGTACAACATGTGTAGGTGAAGTAAAACGCCATTTCCCATTTTGTTTTTCCATCGTTTCCCATTGATCATATAAATCAAGAGATAAAGAACGTCCTTTTCCTTTACACTTCAATAATTCATCACGTTTTGCGATTACAAATCCGAATCCAGGAACCCCTTGAATACACTTATTTGCACTACTAATTAAAAAATCAATTTGTAAATCAGCAATGTCTATTTCAATCCCGCCGAAACTACTCATCGCATCAACAATTGTAACCTTTCCATACTGCTTTCCTAATTTACATACATCTACAATTGGATTTATAATACCTGTCGTTGTTTCACAATGAACAACTGCAATATGCGTAATCTCTTTATCTTCTTGCAATAACTTTTCTACTTCTACAATATTAGTAGGTTCCCACTCTTCTGTTTGACTGACCACTACATCAATCTGTAACATCTCTGCCATTTGCACGATGCGCTTACCGTACGCACCATTTGTACAAACGAGAAGCTTCCCATTTGCCGGAATAACAGAACCAATTACTGCTTCAACTGAAAACGTACCGCTTCCTTGCATTAACACTGTTGTATATTTCTCTTCTTCCTTCGTCGCTAATGATACAAGTTTAGCTCTTACTTCTTGCACCATCGTATTATATTCAACATCCCACGTACACCAATCGTATAGCATAACTTCTTTTACTGATTTTGTTGTCGTTAATGGTCCTGGTGTTAATAATAAATAGTGATTTTCATTCATGATCCAGTGCCCCTTTTATGAAATAATTAGTTCTTGTTTCTCGATATGTTCTATTATATTTTCGAGCTCCTGCATCGTTTCAATCGTAAAATGAGCCCCATTTTCAACAAACCGATTACGAACTACTTCTATTTTTTCACGAAGCTCTACCGAATCCATACTCTCCACTTCCTCTTCCGTTAAACCGAGCTCACTACTTCCAAGAATTACGCCAACTGTCCACATTCCAGCATTTCTACCTTCTTTCATATCTGATACTGTGTCCCCTACTTTTATCATATGATTCATCGGATACACATCAAGTTCCATTGCATTTTTATAGCACATCCATGGATATGGACGGCCTGCTGGAACATCATCTGGCGTAACAAGAAAATCAGGTTTATATCCTTGTAACGCTGCTTCCTTTGCAACAATATCCATCATTTCTCTCGTATAACCAGTTGTTGAACCGATTTTAATGCCTCTCTCACGTAAAGAAGCGATTACTTCTTTTACCCCCTCAATCGGCGTAGCATAACTTGGCAAAATAGAAAAGAGAATTTCTTCAAACTCTTCATACATCTCATGAATGTCTACTTCTGTTGGTAATTGACCGAAGACACGCTTCCACTCATCCGCAATACGAGGCATTTCTGTTAGTGCCCTTACATGATCTATTTTTAATAATCCCATTGGCTTACGTGCTTCTTCTACTGTAATTTCAACGCCGCGTTTATGAAAAATCTTCATGAATACTTCTAGTGGTGCAAAACATCCGTAATCAACTGTCGTACCTGCCCAATCAAAAATAACTGCTTCAATTTTCATTCTGTCCATCACCCTTCTTATTTATCTTTTTTGCCATTGCGAAGTTCGGTTACGAAGTGCTTTCGTTCCCCATTCATATACAACTCTCACTACAATATTTGTAATAACAATAAGTACACTCATTGCAGCTGCTGGCGCTACATTTCCTGCATCATCCATATTTACGATTGATACGGCAGCTAGTTTAAAATCAGCTGCATATAAGAATACAACTGCTGACACAGTTACCATCGAATTTACGAAGTAGTACATCACCATTTCTAAAATTGCTGGTAAACACATTGGTACTGTTACTCTAAAGAATGTTTTATAAAACGGAATACCCATTGACTGCGAAACAAGCTCAAACTCTCGGTCTAATTTCTTTAAGGCAGTCGTTGCCGTGACAAATGTTACAGAATAAAAATGAATGATATTTACTAGTACTAACACAGCGATTGTTCCGTATAAAGAATGAAACGGATTCGTTACTGATAGTCCCAGAATTTGAATCGTTGGTTGACTAAAGAAAAAGACATATCCTAATCCGAGTACTAAACCTGGTATCGCTAACGGCACTATAGAGAAAAAGTAACCTGTTTTTCTAAAAAATTGTAGCTGGTCTATTTTCTCAATTGCATATGCGAATACAAATGTTAAAATCGCCCCAATAACTGCTGTAACTGCTGAAACAATTACGCTATTTTTAAATGCTTCAAGTCCATCTCCTGTTAAACTTGAAAAATTAAAATGCTCAAATGTAAAACTCATATTATATGGCCATACTTTCACACTTGCAGCAATACCAACTGCAACAAATAATAGAATGATCATAAGTGTAATTACACTACAATATATGAATGAGATTACATCTCTTTTCTTATTAGCTATTATTCTGTATGGTACTGCTTTTGAAGATAAGAAATTCGCCTGCTTTCTTTGCGTAATACGATCAACTACAAATGCGAATATAGCTGGGATTAATAAAATCATTCCGACAGTTGCACCCATCGGCATATTTTGCTGTCCAATTACTTGTTTGTATACGTCAGTAGCAAGCACATTATATTGCCCACCAACAATTTTTGGTGCCCCAAAATCAGTAAAACTAAGTGTAAACACAACAAACATTGCACTAATTAATCCGTACTTTACACTAGGTAAAGTAACCGTGAAAAATTGCTTTGTTTTACTCGCCCCTAACATATTAGAAGCTTCATATAATCGATAATCAGATCCTTGAAAGGCAATTAGCAATATAAGAAATGCTTGCGGAAATGTATACATAACTTCAGCTATTACAATTCCTACTGGTCCATATAAAGGGATTTGTATACCTTCAAATAACCCAAACATCCCTTTCGTTACTAGCCCTTGATTACCAAATAAATATGTAAGTGCTATACCGTGCATCATCGTTGGTGCGAACAATGGTAATAACGCTACATACTGAAATACACGCTTTCCAAAAACATTCGTACGGGCAATTGCATATGCGTAAACGAATGCGATTGCAACTGAAATAATTGTTGTTGCGCCCGAAATCCATACTGTATTTTGTAAAGACTGAACTAAAGTTGGTGTTGTGAAATATTTACTGAAATTCGCTAAACCAATGAAAACTCCATCTTTATTATAAAAAGCTTGTGTAAATATTTGTAATAGCGGCAATACAAGTATGATAAGGAAGGAAAGGATCATACCGATAATTACGAGCCTTTGGATCCATTCCTCTTTCCCAATACTTCTCTTAATCTTTTTTTTCGTACTTTCTACCTTATAGTTTTCTAACATCTCCATCTATACAATGACCTTCTTTCCATATGACAACATATGATTTTCTGAGAAAGAGATTTGAATCGGCTTTCCTTTTCTAATAGCGGTTGCTTCTACTTCTGATGCTAATATATCCACTACAATTTTCTCATTATAAAGGTGTGTGTTTTCTTCTATGACTCGCACTTCCGTCCGATATACGGATCCGCGAAATTCCATACTTTCCACAACTGTTTTAATACCTTCCTTTTGTACAATTGTTACATGTTCAGGACGAATTGCATGTTCTTCGTTATTTTTCGAAAAGAAATTAATAGAACCAATAAAATCTGCCACAAACGGATTGGCTGGTCTTTGATAAATCTCCTCTGGTGTTCCAATCTGCATAATTTCCGCATGATTCATTACAACAATTTTATCAGCCATCGTTAATGCCTCTTCTTGATCATGCGTTACCATAATCGTCGTTATTCCTATTTCCTCTTGCAAATCACGCATTTCTCTACGTAATTTTTCACGCACTTTTGCATCTAAAGCTGATAACGGCTCATCGAGTAACAAAATATCTGGAGACAGAGCGAGCGCACGTGCAAGTGCTACTCGCTGCTGTTGTCCACCAGACATTTGAGCAGGATATTTATCTTTTACATTCAGCAAATCTACAAGTTTTAACGCATCTAGCGCTTTCTCTTTCACTTCTGCTTTCCCATATTTTTTTGTCTTTAAGCCGTATTCAATATTTTCAAGTGCTGTTAAATTCGGAAATAAAGCATACGATTGGAAAACCATTCCGAAGTTTCTCTTTCCAGGAGGCAATGCTGTAATATCTTTTCCATTCACAGCTATACTGCCAGTCGTTGGTTCCTCTAGTCCCGCTAAAATGCGAAGCAACGTCGTTTTCCCACAACCACTTGGGCCTAATAAACAAACAAACTCATTTTTGTTCACAGTAAAAGAAATATCTTTTAACGCTGTAAATGCATCAAACTGTTTTTGAATGTGTTGAATTGATAAATATTCGCTCATTTTTCTCTCTCCCACTCACTTACTTTTTCGGTTCTGCTTTTTGGCCAAACTCTTTTTCCCATTTTTCTAAAATTTTGTCACGATTTTCTGCTGCCCATTTAAAGTCATTCTTTTTATATAATTTTTCAGTAACATCTTTCGGGAATCCCTCTGGAAGTTTATAGTCATTTTTAATTGTCGCAAATCCATTTTTCTCAAAGTATAACTTCATTACATCATCAGTAATTGCCCAATCTAAAAATGCTTGCGCTAATTTATCATTTTTCGCATTATCTTTCTTAATAAGTGCGTTCGCTTCTACTTCCCATCCTAATCCTTCTTTCGGCAGTACAACTTCAACTGGGGCACCTTTTTGTTTTTCTTTTAAAGCACTATAAACCATTGATACACCGACTGGATATTCACCTGCTCCTGCTAATTTTGCTGGTTTTGATCCTGAATGCGTATAACTTGCCATATTATCATGAAGTTTCTTCATGTAATCCCAGCCTTTATCTTCACCCATGATTTGTAGCCATGCAGAAACTGTTAAAAACCCTGTTCCAGATGATGCTGGATGTGGCATAACAAGTGTTCCTTTATACTCTGGTTTCGTTAAATCTTCATATGATTCTGGCATCGGTAAATTTTTCTTCTTTAATTCTTCTTTATTTACAGCAATCCCCGTCATAAATGCAGTATTTCCTACCCATTTTTCAGGTTGCTTATCATCTTTAAATTGCGGAAGAACACGATCTGTTCCTTTTGGAGAGTATCCTTTTAACATATCTTTTTTATCTAAAGCTAATAGACTTGATGCCGCAGTTCCCCATACAACATCTGCTTGTGTATTTTTCCCTTCAGCTAGCAATTTCGCAGTAATAACTCCTGTTGAATCACGTACAATGTTTAATTTCACATCAGGATATTTCTTTTTAAAGGAATCAAGATAAATTGGTACAAGCTCTTCTTCAATTGCTGTGTAAACAGTTAATGATCCAGATAATTTTTCATCTTTCACTTTCGCTCCAGCACTTTCTTCCTTCTTTGCACCACACCCCATTAATAACGAAAATACCATTCCAGTCGCTACAGCTTTAAAGATTGTTTTTTTCACTGTTTCTCTCTCCTTTTACAAATCTTATGTACAACTCAAATATAAACAACTAGTGTAAAAGCAGTATTAAACCAACATTAATCTTTTGTTTGTTGTTTGTTTTTGTGTAATACGTTGCTACTTCTATGTTTTTTCGCATTTTTCTGCTAATAGAAAACACTAAATTTACAAATAATTAAAAAAACCTTTATAATCCCACAAAAAAATGAGGCGTTTGTAAAAACGCCTCATTTTTGTTTCCCTTTTTTTGAATTACGATTAGCATACTTTGCGCTATTTTCTCCTTCATACTCTAATGCAAATTCTGCATCTGGTAAGCTTTCTTTCGGAGTTTTATTATTATTGATTGCCGCATTTTGTTTTACTTTTCTTTTTACCAATACATTCACCTGCTCTCAAGAAATCACTTTCTACTCTAGTTTGAAACAATTTAAAATAATTATTACTGGCAAGTGTTAACAAGTACATAAGAGGCGTTCGATGGAAATACTACGTATGAAGAAATCATTATAAAAAGGAGCGATGATTTTGAAGAAAAAAGAAAAGATTCAATCACCAATTTTAGACGAAACGCTCCCGCATCAAATGAATTTTCCATCTTTTAAAGGAACAGGAAAAACGATGCAACAACCTTTTGTGAATCCATATGATGTTGTAATTGGAGACAGTAAATATAATTCCGAGAACAGTCCACTTAACAATTGGAGTGATGAAGTAGATCCTGCCATTATGGCTGGTGATGAGTGGATCCATCCTACAAATGATATTGGGTGGATTTCAGAAGAAAATCAAGAGTTGCTAAAAAACGAATCAGATAATAAAAATGAAGCTTTTATGCATCCACAATTTGGCATTAACGACTAAAAAACCATTCTACCTAACATAGGTAGAATGGTTTCATACTATCCAATAATAATCCGTTCTTTCGGGTATTTATAGCGAGGTGGTTGTTCCCTTCCACCACTAGCTAAAATAAATGTTAAAATACCAACGCGTCCGATAAACATAAGCACAATGAGTACAAGCTTCCCAATAGTTGTTAAATCAGGCGTAACACCTGTTGATAGTCCTGTCGTTCCGAAAGCAGAACAAACCTCAACAATTAAGCTCATAAGCGGTACATTTTCCGTAATAGATAAAACGAATAGCGCAGTAGCACATAACAAAATCCCCATCGTCATAACGACAGATGCTTTCAGTACATCCTCTTCATGTAACTGACGTTTGAAGACTCTAACTGTTCTACCGCCCCTTGCAAAGGTGTATAGTGACAATATACTAACAGCAAATGTTGTTGTACGTATTCCGCCCCCAACCGAACTTGGAGATGCCCCTATAAACATTAATATACTCATAAATAAAAGCGTCGGTTGTGACAATTCACGTATATCCATTGTAGCCAGTCCACCACTTCGCGTCGTCACAGATTGGAATAATGTATAGAAAACTGTTTCATGCCATGACTTTCCTGCTAAAAACTGATTTCGTTCTAGTAGAAAAATCATAATTGTTCCAACGATAACGAGTGCAAAAAATGTCGTTGTCGTCAATTTTGTAAATAACGAAAAGCGGAATAGTTGCTGTCGCCTTTTACTAAAGAATTGTTTTACTTCCATTAACACCGGGAAGCCAATCGCTCCTAAAATAATAAGCAACATATGAATCATTTGCACAATATAATCTTTTTTGTACGGAATTAGTGATTGTCCAGTTAAATCAAATCCTCCGTTCGTAGTTGCACTAACAGCGGCAAAGAAACCGTGGAAATAAGCTTCTTGCCAAGTTGGAAAATAAAGTAGAAATCTTGTACCTAATAGTATTGCTCCAATAAGTTCTATCGAAATAATTACAATTAAAATAGAACGCATCAATTCTACAAGGCCTGATAAATTCCCTTGATTATGATCTGCCATAATGAGTCTTCTTCTCTGCAAACCGATTTTTTTCCCCGTTATAATCCAAACAAACGTACCAAGTGCCATAATCCCTAAGCCGCCTAATTGTAAAATAAGGGCTAACATAATAATTCCTGCCGTAGTAAATGTATCTGAAATCGTAACAACAGACAGTCCCGTAACACTTACCGCACTAACAGATGTAAAGAGGGCATCTATAAATGTCCATTTCACACCAGCCTTCGTAACAAACGGGAAACTAAGCAATATTACCGATACAACTACCGCTAATAAATAAAACAAAACGATGAGTTGTACAGGACGTAATTTTTGTAAAAACTTTTTTATATCTCTCATTCCATCACTTCGCTACCTTTTTTCTATCGATTAAATAAAGAAAAATCTTTACTTTCTTTATTTGTAAATAACTGCTCAAATAATTTGGCAAAGACCATTCCATATACAGTTCCATTACCTCCATACGGCAATGCGTAAAACAAATTATGTATCTTTTCGTCTTCTTTTAAAATGGGGAGACCATCATGAGTACCACCAAATGCGGCTGCCCAATAGTAGTCTGCCTGTATATTTTTATACTGCGGGAACAGTTCTTTTACAATATTAATAAGGATATCACGCTTATGCAATAATTTCGTATCACCGATTGTTTGAATTTGTATCGCTTCATCTAATCCGCCTACAATAATGCGGTTTCGATACGTTCGAAAATATAAGTAGGGCCGTGCCGTTTCCCAAATTAACGATCGCTCATGCCAGCCTTCAAACTGATTTATTTCATTTGTTACAATTGCATAAGAAGTTTCTACTGTTGTATTCTTTTCTTTCTTTCCAAAAAGCGCTTCATAACCTGTCGCCATAATAATATTCTTTGCTACAATTTGATTTCCTGTTTTCGTGTAACAAATTAAATCATTTTGGTGTTTTTTTATATGTATTGCCTCTGTATGTTCATATATATTAGCTCCCATTTGGTTTGCTTTATGCAAAAAACTATGCGCTAGTAAATACGGATTCACCTCAGCATCACCTTGCATATATAACGCTGCTTGTTTTGCAAAAGAATAACGTTTCTTAATATCAGCTTCTGTAAAATATTCAACTGGAAATCCATAATTCTGTAACGTATTATATTCCTCTTGTAAAAATGAGACATCCTCACTTTTACTTGCATAATATAAACTATTTCGCGGAATAAAATGGGGATCAATATCAAGAGTCGGTATAACCTCTTCCATTGTTCTTAGCGCTTCATAACAAAGCTTATATGCTCGTACCCCTTTTTCTTTACCAAATGTATGAATAAGAGAAGTTAACGATTTATCATGAAGAAATTGTAGTAAACCTGTATTAGCAGCTGTGCTACCACACGCAATTGCTCTTTTTTCAATAAGTGTAACACTCATACCAATTTTCGCTAACGAATGCGCTATATGAGCACCTGCTTCGCCACTTCCGACTACAAGTACATCACATATCATATCACTTTCTAACGGTGGATAACAAGGTACAGAAACTCCTGTATTCCAAAACAACTTACCGGTCATAAGTTTCATAATCATACTCCTAAAATATAAATTTCTCCTTTCTATGTTTTGTTATTTTCCATAAAAAAATCCAACTAACATAGGCTAGTTGGATTTTTTTATTTTTAATTAGAACGCTCTTCAAGCCAATTTCCAATCGTCGGATATGTTTGTTTTACAGCTGTTCCACCGTAAACAATAGACATATGCCCTGTCGGTAAACATACATATTGTTTATCTGTGCTAGAAATATGGTCTAGTAACGCTTCTACTTGACATGGCAAAGCGATATGATCACGTTTCCCGGAAATATTTAAGACATTCGCCTTAATATTTGCAAGGTCTACCTTTTGTCCGCGAATAACAAGTTCACCCTTAACCAGTTTATTATTTTGATAAAAATCACGAATCCACTGTCTGTATGATTCACCTGGGAACGGAATACCATCACCAACCCACTTTTGAACCAATCTCCAGCTTTCGACGAAGCGCTCATTCTCTGAACGATCTACTAAAGCAACATATGGACCAACAAAGTTCGTAATTGGTTTTAACATTTTGTTTCCGAAATCAATCATTTCTGGCGGAATATTTCCAAATGTATCAACCGCTTTATCTAAATTGAAGTATTTCTCATCTAATAAAGGACCATACAATCCTGTTTCAGAGAAATCAAAAGGACTTGTCATGAAAATTAAATTACGAATTGGCATGTGCGGATGAAGTGCTGCATAAATGGAAGTTAGCGTTCCACCCATGCAATAACCAAGTAAAGAAATCTCGTCCGCTTTTGCAGTTCGCATTACTTTTTTTACTGCTTTTGCAATATAATCAAACACGAAATCATCAAATTTCAAATGACTATCTTCTAAACCAAATGTGCCCCAATCAAGCATATACACATCAAAACCACGATCCACTAGATATTCCACTAAACTATTTCCAGGAGTTAAATCCATAATATATGGTTTATTAATAAGAGCATATATTAACAGAATTGGAACTCTTTGTGTTTTTTCTTGTTTTGGAATGTAGCGATAAAGCTTCGTCTTATTCTTCGTCCAAATAACCTCTTTCGGCGTTAATCCTACTTGCGGCTCTGGTTCACGTAATAAAATTTCACTCGCCCTTTTCACTCGGCGGTATGCTTTTCGGTACTCTTCTGGGTATAGCTCTAATTGCTTTTCCCATTCTGTTGCGAATGTAGTCATTTTCCTATCTCCTTTTTGGTCGATTTCCTTCTAAAAAAAGAAGTGCATTCCTGCTATGGATATGCACTTTTTTCTTACTTCATTACATATATAATCCGCCGTTAATGTTTAATTGCTGACCTGTGATATACGCACCGTCACGGCATAGGTATACTACACCTTTTGCAATTTCATCAGCTTGACCAAAACGTTTTTTCGGGATTTTTGCAACGATTTTTTGACGTACTTCTTCTGGTACTTCTGCTACCATTTCAGTATCAATAAATCCAGGGCAAATTGCATTTACAGTGACATTTGTTTTTGCAAGTTCTAATGCTAATGATTTTGTAAATCCTAACATACCCGCTTTTGCTGCTGAGTAGTTTGTTTGGCCAAATCCACCTGCTTGGCCAATAATAGAAGAAATGCTAATAATTCTTCCTTCTTCCGCTTCCGTTATATATGGAAGAACCGCGCTTGTCGTATTAAATACGCTACTTAAATTCACGTCAATTACGCGCTCCCAATCTTCACGATTTAACTTTTTGAATGTACGATCTCTTGTAATACCAGCATTATTAACAAGAATATCAACTTTACCAAAATGATTCACAGCTTCTTCTACAAGTCGGTTTGCATCTTCTACTTTAGAAACATCCGCTTGCACTGCATAAACGTCATGTCCATCTTTTCCTAGTTCATTTACTAAATTTTCAGCTGCTTCTTTACTGCTATTATAGTTAATAACTACTTTCGCTCCCTCTTGTGCTAATGCTACTGTAATTGCTTTTCCAATCCCTTTTGCTCCACCTGTTACGATTGCTACTTTGCCATTTAATTGAACCATTTCTTTTCCCCCTTAAATGAATTTGTGAACGATTGTTATGAATCATTTTGGTACTCATACTGTAGAGTCCCTATATAATTATGTTTCGCCGTTTACACGTGAAAGAGATTCTCCCTCTCTCTTTTACCTGTTATAAACAAGCGCTTTTATCATTTTTTATTTTCCGGCTTATTCGCAGGCTTTATCTCTTCTTTTACAGGTACTTGTAGTTTAGCTAGTACTGCATTTTGCTTTTCTAGCAATTCTAAAATTTGATCTACTTTTGTTTCAAGCGTACGAATATCTTGTTTCACTTTCGTCACATCACGCTTTAATGTAGGAGCTTGTCCTAAAGAATCTACTTTCTCCTCTAGAAACTCCTCAATGTTATCTACTTTATTTTCTAAGTTAATAACAAGCGTAGCCACTCTTGCGATATCCTCTTTCGTCGGCACATTTACTTGTTCTAAATAGTTTTTTGTCGTATCATTTAATGCTTTTTGATAAAACAAATTCAAATCTAGAACGCTGCCCATCCAAGCAGAATATTCTTCTGTTTTAATTGTTTCATTGAGCGCTTTTCCCCAAAATGTTTCGGTTTGTTCATAAGCATTTTTCCATGCTTGTAGTGGATCGAATTTTTGATCAATCACTTTACCTACACTCCCTTTTTCGTTTTTGAAACAATTCAACCTATTCACTATTTTCTAATATTCTGAATAAAACTTCAAGTCTATATTTTATTTTTTTCTATTTTCTAACAAATGTGTTGACTTTAAAAACAGATAGGTGTAAATTGCACTTATAAGCAAAAAATTCCATCTAACTGATTCATGAGGTGATGCACAATCATGCTACAAAATGAACCAGAACAACGCGAAAGTTTGGAGAACAACCAAGCGAAACAACCAAACTCCATGCCAAAAAACTTCTTAGTTCCCTTCTTACTTCTCTGTCTAAAAGACTGGAGTCTTCATGGTTACAAACTTATTCAAATGCTAATGGATATCGGCTTTTCTTCTGTTGACCAAGGTAATGTTTATAGAACACTACGCAAATTAGAAAAAGAAAACCTTATTTCTTCTACTTGGGATACAAGCGATGGAGGGCCGGCAAAAAGAATTTATTCTTTAACTGAATATGGAGAGCAATATTTAACAACATGTGCGACTTCTTTTGAACATTATCAAAATATGTTGCGAACGTTTTTCACGTTATACACCAATGCATTCTTTCCATTTTCTACTTCTCCAGAAAAGGATGAAAAGGATTCTTCATCTTCACCTGGTGGTACAGCAGAGTAATCTGCGTTCACAATATGCAAAAAAACATTTGGGGGTCAAACAATGGAAACTAAACCATACGAATTAGTCGATGCATTTTGGAAAAACTGGTCTCAATCACTTTCCCTTTTCTCTTCAGCTGGGAAACAATTAGAGCAACTTACTTTAGAAACATTAAAACAACAACAAGACGCTTTGCATAAATTAACATCAGGAGTAGATGAACTAGAAAAAGAACTACAACAACTCACTGCTCAGTTCAATAACCAATATACAGATTACGTGAAACAATTAACTGGAAACTCCTTAAATGATCAAATTAACGAGTGGCAAGACAAGTGGAAGGAACTTTCTGCTCATATGCAGCAACTTACTGTTTCTCCTACAAAAACATCTTTGTCAATCCTTACACAAACAAGCGGTCAATTTGAAGAAACAACAAAACAATTTATTGAGCAACAACAATTACAACGTGAAGAGGCTCAAAAACAGTTAGAGGGTTTTTTGGAAGAGTTCAAGTCAAAACAGTTGGAACTCGCAAAAAAGTTCGAGGAAAATTCAAAAAATCTATTTACTTCCATCAAGTAAGAAAAATGTGGGAGCTAACTGCAGCACAAACAAAACTCTTTCTTCCTCCTACTACATCAAGATGGCTAGCATTTTTCGATATGGAAAAGAAGGAGGACAAAATGAATCCATTTCAAGAAGCACAAACTGTTCCGGAGCTTCGTTATGATGAGATTCAAGTCGGTGATCAAGCATCCCTTACAAAAACAATTACGGATGAAGATGTTATCAATTTTGCAAAATTGACTGGAGATGTGAATCCTATTCATATTTTAGATTCTTTTGCAAAAACAACAATGTTTAAAGAACGTATTGCTCACGGTATGCTCGTTTCGAGTTTTATTTCTACCATCCTTGGAACGAAACTCCCAGGCAAAAATACGATTTATTTATCCCAAAATGTTTCATTCCGTGCCCCTGTCAAAATCGGTGATACACTTCGTGTTGTGGCAGAGGTTATTAAGAAGCGTGACGATAAAAAAATCATTACGTTGCAAACAAACATATATAATCAATCAGATGATATTGTCGTGGAAGGAACGGCGACAATACTAAAAAAAGAGTAGCAAATTTGCTACTCTTTTTTCTATCCAAGAACTTCTAATCGCACCGATTACTTCCGCGTATGACTACGTCATTTCCACATAAAATAACGTTACCAGTTTAGATAAGAACTTAGCTGAACTGGACTACTCATAAGGATGTGTATCAACATGGTAAAAACAAACAAATTATTAGTTCCAGGTGCAGAGCAAGCGCTTGAACAATTTAAATATGAGATTGCACAAGAATTTGGTGTAAGCTTAGGGTCTAATACAGCATCTCGTTCTAACGGTTCAGTTGGCGGTGAAGTAACAAAACGTCTTGTTGCTTTAGCACAACAACAATTACGTGGATAATAATATAACATATGGCTTAGAGGCAGATATTCTCTGCCTCTTTCTATTTTCAACATACATAATAGTGCTTTTTCACATACTAATCAAAGCAAAATGAAAGGAGCGATATGTGAAATGAAACGGATTAATATTAGCATGAGCCCTCCACGCGTTCTTACTTTATCTTTTCTTCTATTATCAGTTGTCGGCACATGCTTATTAAAACTGCCCATTGCTACGACAACGTCCATTTCATGGCTCGATGCCTTATTTACAACCGTTTCCGCTTGTACTGTTACTGGGCTTGGTGTTGTAGATACCGGAAAAATGTTTACTTTATTTGGACAATGTGTCATTTTAGCGCTTATACAAGTTGGCGGGCTTGGCATTATGAGCTTTGCTGTCTTAATTGCGATTATGCTCGGAAGAAAAATCGGTCTTCAAAACCGTATTTTATTACAACAAGCATTAAATCAAACGAATATCGGCGGCGTCATCCGTCTTGCCAAATCGTTATTTTTATTCTCTTTTACAGTCGAATGTATCGCTACTTTAATTCTTTCTTTTGAGTGGGTACCAAAATATGGGGTTACCAAAGGGATCTATTATAGTTTTTTCCATTCAATCTCAGCCTTTAACAATGCTGGTTTTTCTGTGTGGAGCGATAATTTAATGTCCCATTCTCATAGCATTCTTGTCAATTTCGTCATTTCCTCTCTCATCATTTTAGGTGGAATAGGTTTTACAGTAATCGTAGACATAAAAAGAAAGAAAAACTTTAAAAACCTTACACTACATTCAAAACTTATGCTTTCTTCTACTCTAATCGTCAACATTATTGCTACCCTTTTTATTTTTATATTCGAGTTCCATAACTCCCTTTCTATGAGAGGTTTTACCCCATTTGAAGAAGGAATAGCCTCTTATTTTCAAGCAATTTCGACGCGAACTGCCGGGTTTAATACAGTTGATATTTCTACATTGTCAAAACCTTCCCTCCTATTAATGATGCTCCTTATGTTTATTGGTGCTGGTAGCGCTTCAACGGGTGGTGGGATTAAGTTAACAACATTTTTAATCATATTTTTTGGCGTATTTAAATTTCTACAAGAACAAGAGGATATTGTCGTATTTAAAAAATCCATTAAAGATACTCTCATTGTCAAATCATTAACTATTACTATCATTTCCATTTCATTTATCTTTTTTGCTATTTTAATTTTGAGTATTACTGAGCGAGTTCCTCTATTGATGAGTGCTTTCGAAGTATTTTCAGCATTTGGGACTGTTGGCCTCAGTATGAACTTAACACCCCACTTAACTATAATCGGAAAAGCTATTATTATCTTTATGATGTTTTTTGGGAAAATGGGTCCTTTAACATTGGCTTTTTCATTTGCTCGTAAAAAGAACCGGAAAATAAAATATCCGAATGAAGATATTTTAACAGGTTGACAACCGTAGAAATTATCCATATAATGAGAATACAATAGCATATCTCCAAAGGGGAGTAGCGTCCAAGAAAATTTCTTGGAAACAAAGTCGTCATTACGTAGAACTTAGTTCTTCCGGCTTTGTTGGCATTTTCATTACATATGTCTAGCAAGACCTTTGCCTATTAACGGCAGAGGTCTTTTTTGTATTCATTTCCAGATTCTTCCAAAGTTAATAGGCAGGAGTATGGGGAAACTAAATAGTGGGGAAATTCTTCACTTATTTAGAACTTATAGAAATGAGAGGAGAATGTACATGGATGTATCATTATTATTGGAGTATGGTTGGGTATTACTCATCCTAATTGCACTTGAAGGAATTTTAGCGGCTGATAACGCTCTTGTTCTTGCAATTATGGTAAAACATTTACCAGAAGAAAAACGAAAGAAAGCACTATTTTATGGATTAGCGGGGGCATTTGTTTTCCGATTCGGATCGTTATTTATGATTTCGTTCTTAGTCGATGTATGGCAAGTGCAAGCAATCGGTGCCATCTACCTTATGTTTATCGCTGGTAATCACTTATTTAAAACGTATGTTAAAAAGAATACGGATGAAGAAACTGAAGAAAAAGAAGCAAAGAAAAAACAAGAGAACTTTTGGTGGACTGTATTTAAAGTTGAGGTTGCTGATATCGCCTTCGCAGTTGATTCAATTTTAGCTGCTGTTGCACTAGCAATGACTTTACCAAAAACAGGATTAGGTACAATTGGTAGTCTTGATACTGGGCAATTCGTTGTTATCTTTGTGGGTGGACTTATCGGATTAATCATTATGCGATTTGCAGCAACTGCTTTCGTACAAATCTTAAAACGTAAACCAGGACTTGAAACTGCAGCATTCTTAATTGTAGGTTGGGTTGGTGTAAAGCTAGCAGTTTATACATTAGCACACCCTGCATTAAATGTAATTCCACATTCATTCCCAGAATCCACTCCGTGGAAGCTTACATTCTGGATTGTATTAGTCGGAATCGCAGTTGGTGGTTGGTTCTTCTCAAAAGAAGTAGAAGTAAAAGTAGAAAAGAATTTAGACGAAAAAGCGCTGTAATTACAGCGCTTTTTCTTTTTGCTTTCTTCCTCTCAATATCCAGAAAAAATTCCATTATACTATCTTTTGTAAACGTTTTCTAAATATATGTATGTCCTTTTTGTGAAACATTGCACAAACTTATTGAAAGTGAGAACAATTCCATGTACTTTATTCATATAAGGAGTATTTATAGAAGATTTACTAAAGGAGCGTATTACTCATGCTAGAACAAGGACTAGATTATGTTGTCAAACTGGCTAAAAGCAAAAAGAAAATGCTAGATACAAACCCAATGCAATATTTCATTCGTGCTGCACTTGCGGGTATTTATATCGGTTTTATTATTGTACTATGTTTTAAATTAGGTAATTTTTTTCACATTGCGGATTCACCAGCAACTTATTTAGCTGCTTCTATGTTTTTCGGGATTGCTCTCGTACTTATTATATATGGCGGTGCTGAATTGTTTACTGGAAACACAATGTACTTTACTGTAGCAACTTTAAGAAAGGAAACAACGATTTCTGATACACTGCGTAACTGGGTTGCTTGTTACGCAGGTAACTTAGGTGGCGCGTTATTCTTTGCCTTACTATTTTACGCAACTGGAATTTTTGAAGCAATTGATCACGGTCACTTAATGAGTAAAGTCGTTGAAGGAAAGATGAACACACCTACAATGCAGTTATTCTTTAAAGCCATTTTATGTAACTGGCTCGTATGTCTTGCTTGCTTCTTACCTTCTCAGGTCAAAGGTGACACAGCAAAAATAATGGTCATGATGCTACTTGTTTTCACATTCTTCTTATCTGGTTACGAACATAGTATTGCAAACTTATCACTCTTTGCTTTATCTTTAGTTTCACCGCATCCTGAGACAATTTCTTTTTCAGGTGCTATTCATAACTTAATTCCTGTTACAATCGGTAACATTATTGGCGGATCAGTATTTGTCGGTATGGTATACCACTACTTAACTAAGAAAACACCTGACGTTCAACAGGAAGAAACTGAAATCGCAGCAGCTCAACAAGAAGAGATTATTCCTTTACAAGCACATATGAAACATTAAAAACTCCAAAGTTTTACTTTGGAGTTTTTAGCTTCCCACATATTTAACAACAAGGTAAGGATTAATTTCTCCTTCTTCCTTTCCCTTATCCAATCTTTGTTTCATCTTATGCATACCGATGATATCATTCGTATGAAGGTGAATTTCATTTACATATAACCCTTCTGTACAAAAGGCTTCTACAAAATCTAGTCCACTTTTTTCTCCCCATCCCATATTAAAATCAAGGGAAAGAATATTCACACCATAATCCCGAACCATTTGTAAGGTACATTCTACTGTAGTTGCCGGCACATACCCGAACGGACAACTTCTTTGATCATCCATATATACGTTCATTTTCTATTCCCTCTCTACTTTGAATATGCGACCAATACATAACATATTGCCCCAAGGCTAATAAAAGGACCAAATGGAATGGGCTTTCGTACTTCTATACGCTTTAATACGATCCCAATCCCGAAAAAACAAAGACTAAAACAAGATGCTAAAAATAAAATGATAAAAACTCCCTTCACTCCTACTATAAACCCAAGCAACGAAAGTAGTTTTATATCTCCACCGCCAAGCCCTTCTGGATATATCTTTTGCATGCAATATAACAAAATGAATATAACACCACTACCAACTATACTATCTGTCCAAGTAACTAATTGTACAAAAACACTTTCGAGAATGAGTAAAACGGCAAATGAAATTAAAATACAATCAGGAATTAACATATATAAGTAATCTGTAAGTGAAATAATAAGAAGTAGCGAAAAAAGGGATAAAATGATAATAAGCTCTCGTTCTATTCCAATCATATACACGGTAAGAAGAAATATACTTCCTGTTATACATTCAAATGCTACATACATAATCGGAATTTGCCTCTTACAATTCGTACAACAGCCTCTTTGTATATAAAATGAAATGATGGGGATTAGTTCTTTTGGCCTTAGCACATATTTACAATAATGACAATGTGAACGCGGGGTAATGATAGACTCCCCTAATGGAACCCTCATCGCAACTAACATAAAAAATGAACCAAACACCATCCCTGCTAACAGTGCATATAAATAAGTGAACATCCCTTCCTCTCCTTTCCCAAAAAACATAGCAAAAAAAGGAGAGAACTTCTACTTCATATTATCCATTATTCTACTAAAAAAGCAGGCCATTTTCTGGCCTGCTTTCCCCTCTTTTATACGATGAAATATATTGCTTTTAATGGTCCATGTACTCCGACAACAAGATTCATCTCAATGTCAGCCGAGTTACTTGGTCCTGTAATAAAGTTAATACAAGATGCCGCTGTCTCGCCATCTTCTACACGTGAGTTCATATCCTGAACTGCTTGTGTAATACGAGGCACAAGTGTTTCACGTGGAATAATAGCTAAATATACAGTTGGTAAAAAATGTAAAGAACGTCCTTGTCCTTTATGACTTTGTACAACAATTGTACCAGATTCAGCTAATGTATAATCACTAAATGCAATACCAATATTCGCTTTTTCAGCTAAACGCATATTTCCGTCTTTTCTCTCTGGATCCCATACGTTTACTTCAACGTCTCGCTTTGGAAGTTCTTCTTTAAATAAAGATGTTAAACCATATGCATCAAAACGCTCATCCGCTGATAATAAAATAGGTCCTCCGCCGTTTTCCATGATTACTTGTTGAAGGTCTTCACGTAAACGTTCATTTGTCGTTTCTACTACAGTTGTATGAATGTTTGTACATTGATTTTTAAACACTTCTAGTAATTCTTCTTGTGAATAATCTTTTAACGTTTCTATATTCACATTACTTTTCCATACTGGACGCTCTACACCTTCTGTTTTACGCGCGCGCCCAAGTTCTTTTGCAATGTTATCTAGAAAGGCATCACGGTTTTGAATTAATCCTGTCATTATTTATCCCCGCCTTTCTTATGATCTTTATACCAATCACGGAATCGTTCTTTTCTTGGAGCTGGGAATTCACGAATATCCGTCCAGTTTTTAAGTGGCCCAATACCTTTTGATACACGATTACCAGATGTAAATGGACTCATTGCCGCTGGTGCCATTTTTGAACCCATTTTATATAAAGCAGCTGAAGAAGCACCCATACTAAACATTTTCATCGCTAGTTTTTCTGCAAGTGGTGCACGACCTTCTTGCTCAACGATGACTTGACGATGTTTTAATAATAAATCATGCAATGGAATTTTTACTGGACAAGCTTCTGTACATGCTCCG
Source organism: Bacillus cereus group sp. BfR-BA-01382 (assembly GCF_022663475.1). Lineage (NCBI taxonomy): Bacteria > Bacillati > Bacillota > Bacilli > Caryophanales > Bacillaceae > Bacillus > Bacillus cereus group sp. BfR-BA-01382. The sequence goes on along the minus strand of NZ_JAKUFQ010000011.1, from coordinate 26,567 downwards.
CATAAACTAGATGCATAAGGAAGCTCTTTATAATCATCATATCCACCTAGAAGCGGTGTTAATACCGCGCCGATTGGTCCTGAATAAATCGATCCATATGAATGTCCACCAACGTGACGATATACAGGACATACGTTAACACAAGCAGCGCAACGAATACATTGTAATACTGAACGGAATTCAGATCCAAGAATTTGAGAGCGACCATTATCAACAACAACTAAATGGAATTCTTCAGGTCCATCAACTTCCTCTTCTTGAATTGGTCCTGCTACTGTTACATAACTTGTTAATTTTTGACCTACTGCACTACGACATAGTAAACCAACTAAAACATCTAATTCTTCCATTGTCGGAACCATACGTTCCATACCCATTACTGCAATTTGTGTTTTCGGAATTGACATAACAAGATCTGCATTACCTTCATTCGTTACTAAACAAAGGGAGCCCGTATTTGCAACAGCAAAGTTACAACCAGTTACACCAATTTCTGCATCCATAAATTTCTCACGAAGTTGTTTACGAACAAACTTTGTCATTTCATACGGGTCATCAGAATTTTCATAGCCTAGCTTTTCTTTAAATACATCGCGAATTTGCGTTCTATTTTTATGAAGTGCAGGTGCAATAATATGTGAAGGTGGATCGTTATCTACTTGCAAGATATACTCTCCTAAATCACTCTCTAACACTTCACAGCCAATCTCTTCAAGCGCATGGTTCATACTGATTTCTTCTGTTACCATCGACTTTGATTTTACTACTTTTTTCGCTTGTTTCTTTTTGGCGACGTCTTGAATATACTTTGCTGCTTCCTCTTTCGTCTTCGCAAAGTACACGTGTCCGCCTCTTTTTGATACATTTTCACTTAACTGCATTAAGTAATAATCAAGATTTTCTAACGTATGTTGACGGATTTGTTCACCTAGTTCACGCCACTCTTCCCAGTTTCCTAATTCATCTGCGGCTTTTAAGCGATTCGTATATAAGCGCGTTTGTGCCGAAGATACTGCTCCGCGCATAAACGAATCTTGAATTCCATCACCAACGCGATCATTAAATTTTTTCTCACTGATTTTCATAGACATAGCTTATGTTCCCCCTTCATGAGCGACTATTCAGTACCTCAGCAATATGCATTACTTTTACTTCTTTTCCTAAACGCTCAATACGTCCGCCAATGTTTAACAAACACCCACAATCTGCACCGATTAAATAATCTGCACCTGTTTCCATTACACTATCTACTTTTTCATCTACCATTTGCTCAGAGATTGGAGTCATCTTAACTGAAAACGTTCCCCCAAACCCACAACAATTTTGCACGTTTGGCAAATCTCTCACAGTTAATCCTTTTACATTTGATAATAAAATCCCTGGTGCTTCTTTTACTCCGAGCATACGTGTCATATGACATGATTTATGAATAGTAGCTATCCCTGATAAACTTGCACCAACATCTGTAACTTTTAAAACATCTACAATAAACTGTGTAAATTCATAAGTTTTATCAGCAACTTTTTGTGCACGTTTAGCCCACTTTGGATCATCTTTGAAAACATGCGGATACTCATGAAACATTGTCGCACACGAGCCAGATGGTGTAACAATATATTCTGCATCTTCAAAAGTTTCAATCATATGTTTCATCGCTTCTTTTGCTGCTTCTACATGGCCGCTATTATAAGCAGGCTGACCACAACAAACTTGTGCTTCTGGAAATTCAATTTCACAACCTAAACGCTCCAACACTTCAACTGTTGCTTTACCGACATTTGTTTCAAACATATCGACTAAACAAGTAACAAATAAAGTAACTTTCATAACTATTACTCCCCCTTTTTACAACTTCGCCAATAAACATATGGTCATCAGATGACTGAGTAGAGAAGAAATAGGCTCAACCATGGCCTATCCTCTCCCTCTCCTAAAGAAAACGCTTACTTAATCTTTCTCTATTTTATCAGAAAATTAAATTTTTAAAAGATTAAATTACGAATTTATATCGTTTTTACCTGTGACAATATGTTCTACATTTGTTAAATGATCTAGCATTGCTTTCTGCGCTAATTCTACATCTTGTTTTAACACCGCATCATATATAACTTGATGCTCTTCTATAAGTCGTTCTGATGTCGTTTGTTCACCATATAAAATAATGCGTCTTGATTCACCAATTGTTTCAGCAATCATCTCTGAAACATGATTCATGAGTTCAAGCAAAATGTTATTATGCGAAGACTCTGCAATTCCCATATGAAATTGAAAATCAGCTTTTTCGCCAGCCTTTTCATCTCCAATGCTCTTTGCCATTTCATCTAACCAATGTTTCATATTTTGTAAATTATCTTCCGTACGTTTTGCCGCCGCTACTCGAACTGCCCCCACTTCAAGCACCTTTCGTACTTCTAATAAATTCAAAATATCTTCTTTCTTCATTAATAATCTATTGTTTAATGATTTTGTTAATGAAGAAGAATCGAAGTTCTTCACATATGTACCTTCTCCTTGTTTCATCTCAATTAAGCCCATCGCTCTTAGCGCACTTAGCGCTTCACGAACAGCAGATCTGCCAACTTGAAACTGCTCAGCTAATTGATGCACAGGGAGTAGTTTGTCACCAGGTTTTAACGTACCATTTTTAATCATTGTTAAAATAGCTTCAGATACTTCTTCGTAAATTTTTTTCGGTTTAATAGATTTGTACTCCAGTTAAATCACCTCAGTATCTTCCAAACAACAATTGAAACGATTTATAAGAACTTTGCATCATAACTATTTTAGACCGAATTGATAAGAAGTACAAATGTTTTGTTCATAAAATAGTCAAATTTCCGATATTTATTACATATTAATTTATATTTTTACGTATAAAGTGAAACTTTAATCAGTAGTTTTTTTTTTCATCCCCCCACCTAAATTCTTTGCTTCCGCTGAATTTTGAGGTGGGGGGCTTACTGCCCGGCAAATAGCGAGATAAATATTCCCTTCAATATAAAGAACATGTCCTAAAAATTAGAACATGCCCACCTCATCCTGTACATTCAGTTTAATAATAACCGTTGTTCCCTTATCTTTTTCACTTTTAATTTTCCACTGTCCACCATGTATATGAACAATTTGTCTCACAATAGCAAGGCCTAAACCTGTTCCACCATGTTGACGACTTCTCGCTTTATCAACTCGGTAAAAGCGCTCGCCAAGATTTTCTAAATGCTCTATATCAATGCCAATTCCTGTATCTTTTATTTTTAATTCACAGTAATCATCGATTTTCTCTAAAGTTATAACGATATTTCCATTTTGATTTGTATACCGTATCGCATTATCTAACACATTATGAAGCACCTGTTGCATACGATCCTCATCAATCATGACAATGACCTCTGGATTTAAATTGGTTGAAATATGAATTTCCTTTTCTATAAACTTAATCTCATACGTATCTAATACGTCTTCAATCAGCTGTGAAAAAACGATAGGTTGCTTCTTTAACGGAAAGTGCTCACCTTCTAATTGCGCTAAGTCTAACAAGTCATGAACGAGACGCTGCATACGACCTGCTTCTTTATGAATTAGCTGCGTTACTTTTTCCTGCTGTGGTCCCTTTGCAACGCCATCTAAAATAGCCTCGCTATACCCTTTTATATAACTAAGTGGTGTTCTAAGTTCATGCGAAACATTTGCTAAAAATTCCTTACGCTTTACATCTTCTGTTTCCAATGAATTTGCCATTTTATTAAATGCTTTTCCTAGTCGTCCAATTTCATCCTCTGAAGAAACGGTAATCCGCTCCGAGAAATCTCCCGTAGCCAAATGGTTTGCAACCCGCTCCATTTGCGAAAGCGGCTTCGTTATTGCAATTATAATTTTTCTTCCAACCCATATCGTAATTAAAATCATCGCAATTGCTAGTGGTGCTAAAATAAGACCCATATCATATATTAAGTCTTTTATACTTTTTAAAGGAATATAAGAATATACAATTCCGACTAATTTTTTATTTTCCAATACAGGGATGACAACCCCCATAATATTACGTTCAAAATGTTCTTCATATCCTATCTTTGTCACAGTTTTCCCATCTAATAGCGTTTGCCTATCTCCTTCACTTATAAGAGAATGATGATGCACATCAAAAGGTAAACATGCACTTAAATCACGCGGATTAGACACGAAAAGAACGTCTGAACTAGATATTTGATCAAATGATCTTACTTTCTCTTCAAAAATTGATATTCCTTCGCGCTTATCATACTGAGCAGCAAGATTTTTCCCTTCCATTACTAATGAACCTTTTAAATTATCAACGTATAGTTTTTCATATGAGTATAAAGATACGAAATAAAGAAAGGACACTGTTACACATACTGCACACACTACTGTAAGCCAAAGTTTTTGTACCATCGTAAACATACGTTACACCTCGAATTTATAGCCTACACCCCAAACAGTTTGAATGTAGTTTCCACTTTCTCCAAGCTTCAAGCGCATCGTTTTCACGTGCGTATCTACTGTTCTTGTACTTCCCGCATAATCATATCCCCATACCTTTTCAAGTAATTGTTCCCGGCTAAATACTTGTCCTGTATGCTGACAAAGAAAATATAGTAAATCAAACTCTTTTACTGTAAGAGAAATCGGCTCACCATCCGCCTCTATTCGTCTACTTTTTTCATTGATAAGAATTGGTCCAAATTGAATCTCTTCTTGCTGTTCTTGCTTTGTATATCTTCTTAACACAGCTTCCATACGGGCAACCAATTCACCAGGACTAAACGGTTTTACAATATAATCATCCGCTCCCATACGTAAGCCGTTCACCCTATTCCACTCTTCACCTTTTGCGGTTAAAAATATAATCGGCACATCTGACGTTTTTCTAATTTCTTTACAAACTGAAAGTCCATCCATTTCTGGCATCATAATATCTAATACAACGAAATCATAATGATCTGTTTCTAGTTTTTTAAGAGCCTCTTTTCCATTTTCAGCTTCTCCCCACTCATATCCGAAGTTGTCCAAATACATTCCAACAAGCTGCCTCATATCACTTTCATCATCTACAACTAGCACTCTATATTTATTCATTATCCTTCCCTTCCCTCTCTATGAGTTGAAACGGTCCTTTTCCGACTTTAATTGTTTGTTTTATTTTCAAATTCTTCATATCCATAACGCACACTTCATCACTATCATAACTTGCTACATATCCTTCTGCTCCGCTCTCCAAAAATGCAAATGGATTCGATCCTACTTCTACAGAAGCTATTTCTTTATATGTGCTAATATCAAACTTTCTAAGTGTGTTCGAACCATGACTTAGTGCATATACGTACTTACTATCCTTCGTTATATTCACAGGCATAAATGGAGCGTGTAAAGAGCGCACCATTTCTCCCCCCTGTAAAGAATACACTAACACTTTCTCATTTACTTGATTTCCATCACCATGTCCGCCAATCCATATTTCTTTCCCATCAGGACTAATCGTTGCTCCGGTTGATGCTGGCGGAATCATAAAGGATTGAACAACTTCTTTTTTCTTCGTATCAATTGTCGTTAGTTTCGTATCATAAAAGTTTAGTACAGATAACCGATTATGATACTCTACCATCGTTATAGGACCTTTTCCTGTTGAAACATTTCCTGTCTCTTTCCCATTTATCGTAAAGAACCTTACCTTTTGAACATTTTGATCGGCAGCAAATAATTGCTTTTTATCTTCTGATACGATCACATTTACAATGCCCTTTCCAGTTTTATATTTTTCCACTTGCCTTCCTTCCGCCAATGAATATACATACATATATTCTAATTGCTTACCGTATACAAGGATTTCCTCACCGTTTGGAAGCAGTGTGATTCCGGCCATTGGCTCATTTAGTTCCCATGTCGTGATTAACTTTTTATTTTTTTTATCAATAAAACTAATGCTTCCTTCTTTTATATTCGTTGTTATAATAACATTTTTATCTTTAGCAATTGGTGTATATGAACTTCCTTGACACCCTACTAATAGAAATAAAAAACAGAGAAGAAAAACATACTTTCTCAAAAGATTCCCTCCATCTTCGGATGATTTCGTTATAATTGTAAAATAACAAATAAATGTGTGGAAAGTGTGAAATTTTCCTTTCTTACTCAATTTACATATATAATGTACAACAAATAGAATTTGAGGTGTGTCAATTATGCTATTTCCTGATTTAGCGAATAAAATTGTACAAGAAGTACGCAGACTAATTACAGAGAATATTATTATTAATATACAAGGGGTTATTATTGCAAGTACAGATACAGAAAGAATTGGTCAATTTCATGAAGGTGCACTCCGCTGCGCTAACCAAAAGAAAACTGTCATCATTACAACAGAAGATGAAAGGCAGTTGCAAGGTGTAAAGGCTGGAATGAATCTTCCTTTATTATTTCATGACGAAGTAATTGGTGTTATTGGAATTACAGGAGAACCTGAAAATATTTCACGCTATGGAGAAATATTGCGTAAGATGACCGAGTTATTAATTCATGAAAACTACTTTTTAGAGCAACTAGAACTTGAGCACCGTTCTTATGAAGCTTTCGTCTTTGATTGGCTTCAAAATACAGCATGGTCTCCAAGTTTTCTCGATCGCGCCAAAACACTTGGCATTGATTTATATAAGAAGAAACAACTTATTTTGTTTTCTATTGGAAAAAATGACACGATGCTCCAGCGTAAAATATGGCAACATATACGCAATATATTAACAAAAGAGCATCTATTTGTTCGGTGGGGAAATGATCGTTTTATTTTATTTACAGCGATGAGCTCCAACGAGCAAACATACCAATTTTTAAAACGATTAAAACAAGACTGCGAAGCTTTATTTTCTATTCCTTTATATATCGGGATTGGACAAACAGTTACCCCAAACAATATGAACATATCTTACGAACAAGCATTACGTGCTCTTTCTGTATCATTGGAAACGAAACAAATTGTATTTAATGAAGATTTACGTTTAGAAATGTGTTTACAAGATATTTCTGCCGAAACGCGTGAACAATTTCTAGAGCGTACCATCGAAAACTTACTATCATCTCCTGAGCTTATGCACACCTTACGCTTATTTATCGATTATAACCAATCTTATAAACAGACAGCTAAACAATTACATATACACATTAACACATTACATTACAGGCTAAAAAAGATTGAAGAGCATACAGGACTTGATCCAAAACAATTCAAAGACTTAAACGTTTTATACTTCGCACTCCTCCTATTAGATAATCATACAAAAAAGAACGATAAAACAGATTAATCTTTAGATGATTACACATAGAAAGAATCCCTTTACTTTTTTATCATTATAATGAAAGCACTGTTACCACGTTGTTTATTATAACTAAACACGTTAACAGTTTGAGGGGGATTTCCAATGTTAGAAAAGCAAATTATTCATTCATTCGTATCTATTGTTGGCGAAGATAATGTAGATACATCCAATATGGGGCGTTTAACTTATAGTTATGATGCCACTCCAAACTTCCAAGCAATGCCTGATGCAGTCATTGCTCCACGTAATACAAATGAAGTAGCTGAAGTGTTAAAGGTATGTAACACTCACAAAATTCCTGTGTATGTTCGTGGGTCTGGAACAAATCTTTGCGCAGGAACATGTCCACTTGAAGGCGGTATCGTCCTTATTTTCCGCCATATGAACAATATTTTAGAAATTGATGAAGAAAACTTAACAATTACTGTACAAGCTGGTGTCATTACACTTGATATTATTAAAGCAGTAGAAGAAAAAGGTTTATTTTATCCGCCAGATCCAAGTTCGATGAAGATTTCTACAATCGGCGGCAATATTAATGAAAATTCAGGTGGGTTACGCGGCTTGAAATATGGCGTAACACGTGATTATGTAATGGGGCTTGAACTTGTCTTACCAAATGGTGATATTATTCGTACTGGCGGCAAATTAGCAAAAGATGTAGCTGGTTACGATTTAACTCGTTTATTTATCGGCTCTGAAGGAACACTTGGCGTGGTAACAGAAGCGATATTAAAACTTGTTCCTATGCCTGAAACAAAGAAAACAATGCTTGCACTCTATGAAGATATTAATGAAGCTGCACGTGCTGTTTCTTCTATTATTGCAAATAAAATTATTCCAGCAACTCTGGAATTTTTAGACCAACCGACAATTGAAGTAGTAGAAGAGTTTGCACAAATCGGTTTACCTACAGATGTAAAAGCAATTTTATTAATCGAACAAGACGGCCCGCCCGAAGTAGTCAATCGAGATATTGAAAACATGGCTAACGTTTGCCGCTCTATGAATGCAGTTGATGTTCGCATTGCAAAAGATGAAACGGAAGCAGATGCACTTCGTACCGCTCGCCGTAGTGCACTATCAGCGCTCGCACGATTAAAACCTACTACAATATTAGAAGATGCAACTGTACCACGTTCACAAATCGCTCCGATGGTTGAAGCTATTAATGCCATTGCAAAAAAATATAATATTCCTATTTGTACGTTTGGACACGCTGGTGACGGTAACTTACATCCAACTTGTATGACAGACGCTCGTAATGCAGAAGAAATGCACCGAGCTGAACAAGCTTTTGCTGAAATATTTACGAAAGCAATTGAACTTGGTGGCACAATTACTGGTGAACATGGTGTTGGTGCGATGAAAGCTCCATATTTAGAAATGAAATTAGGTAAAGAAGGTATTGCAGCTATGCAAGGAATAAAGCAAGCTTTCGATCCAAATAACATTATGAATCCTGGAAAAATGTTCGCGAAAGACACTCGAAAAAGAGTGGTGGTTGAGCGATGACCACATTAAATAAAGAAAATATTCAAAAAGAATTTAAAGAACGATTAAGTGAAGATGAATTACTAAACTGTATGCGATGCGGTTTTTGTTTACCTACTTGTCCTACCTACATTCAATCCGGATATAAAGAGTCACATTCACCGCGCGGACGTATCGCATTAATGAAAGCTATCGTTGATGGTTTAATCGAACCAGATGAAGATGTTGAAAATACATTAAACGTTTGTCTTGGTTGCCGTGCTTGTGAGCCTGTTTGTCCATCTGGTGTAAATTATGGACATTTATTAGAAGAAGCTCGTGATATTATTAATCAAAATAAAAAATTCTCAATGCCAGTGAAAGCTGTTCGAAAAGTCGTTTTTGAAGGATTGTTCCCCCATCAAAATCGAATGAGAACATTAACAGGACTAATTGGATTTTATCAACGTTCTGGTTTACAAACACTAACACATAAAACAGGTATTATGAAGTTATTCCCTGAAACACTTGCAACGATGGATCTCATTTTGCCAAAAGTGCCAAAAATGAAAGCAATGAAAGATCGTCCTTCATTTTTACCTGCAGAAAGTACAAAGAAAAAACAAGTTGCATTCTTCACAGGCTGCTTAATGGATACTATGTTTTTAGAAACAAATAACGCAACGATGAAACTTCTTCAATTAGCTGGTTGTGATATCGTTATTCCGAAAACACAAAGTTGCTGCGGTGCATTGCATGGACATGCTGGTGAAAAGAGTGGAGCAAAAGAATTAGCAAAGCGAAATATAAAGGCATTCGAAGATTTAAACATCGACTATATTATTACGAATGCAGGTGGTTGCGGAGCTTACCTCGTAGACTATGATTATCTTTTAAAGGATGATCCAGAGTGGGCTGAACGTGCTAAGCAGTTTGTTTCTAAGATTAAAGATATTACTGCTATACTAGTAGAACTAGACTTCCATAAGCGAACTGATTTACGACTCACGCAGCAAATTATTACGTATCAAGACTCTTGTCATTTACGCAATGTTATGCGCACAGCTTCTGAACCTCGTATGTTACTAGAGGCTATCCAAGGTGCAACATATCGTGAAATGAAAGATGCGGACCGCTGCTGTGGCTCTGCTGGTATTTACAATATTGTTCATTCAGAGTTATCAATGGAATTTCTAGATTACAAAATGGACCGTGTGCATGAAACAGACGCAGCAACCATTGTTACTGCAAATCCAGGTTGTTTATTACAAATGAAATTAGGAATTGAGCGAGAAGGGCTTTCTCATAAAATGAGAGGAATTCACATTGTAGATTTATTATTAGAAGCAATTGAAACTAACTCGTAACATACGTAATAATAGGAAAACGGCTATCTCCTTCGTCTATGTAAAGAGATAGCCGCTTTTTTGTCTGCTACAACATTAAAAATATGTTACTTTATTATAAAAAAGAACAACAGAAACATTACAGTTTTGTAAAAATCAATCCATTATATTCCTCAAAAAATCGCTCAAACCATTGATACAATAGGATTCTTTATTTTCTCTTTAGGTAAATTTATCCAAAAACCCCTCTTAAAATCAAGTATAAAAACACTATAAATTCCTTTTATACTCTATATTTCTCTTATTTTTGCTCACTTCTTCTCTTAGGATAAATTAGGTAATTTTAAAGTCTATGAATTTTTTTCCATCTTTTTTCTCGCAAATTGTATGCTACGATGAATTTGTCAGTCAGACAGGCTGTCAAAAACAAATCGTGTGAAAACAAATTAAAACTTTATATAGGGGGACACACATCATGAAAAAGCGTGTTTTATTATCTGTAGCTGCTGCAACAGCTCTTACTTTAGGAGTATCTTCTCTAGATGCACAAGCTGCAACAGTACAACCATCTAACATTAAGGTTCAAAATATTCAGCATTCAAAAGTAATGATGAAACAAATGAACCAACAAGAATTACAAGCATTCTTACAATCTATGGGCGTTGAGTCATTAGCGCAATGGCAACAAGGAAACTTCCAACCAAATTGCATTATTCCTGGTCAACAACCTACTGAAAATGTTGTAACTGAGCAACCAACAGCTAAGCCAGAAACTCAAAAGCCTGCCGAGCAAAAGCCTGCTGAAGAAGTTCAAAAACCAGAAGCTCAAAAGCCTGCTGAAAACAACAATACTCAAAAACCTGCTGAGCAAAAGCCTGCTGAAGAAGCAAAATCTTTAAGCGAGTTCGAACAACGTGTTGTTGAATTAACAAACGCTGAGCGTACAAAGCAAGGCTTACCAGCACTAAAAATCGATACTGAATTAAGCAAAGTAGCACGTATTAAGTCTGAAGACATGCAAAAAAACAACTACTTTGATCATAACAGCCCTACATACGGGTCTCCGTTTGACATGATGAAGAAATTTGGTATTTCTTATACATCTGCAGGTGAAAACATCGCTCAAGGCCAACGTACACCTGAAGAAGTAGTACAAGCTTGGATGAACAGCGCTGGACACCGTGCAAACATCTTAAATAACGGCTTCACTCACATCGGTGTTGGTTATGTAGAAAGCGGCAACTACTGGACACAACAATTTATTACAAAGTAAATAGATTAAAAGAGTCTTCTCATAATGAGAAGACTCTTTTTCAAGTTTCATAGCTTTCTATTATGTATGAATAGAAAATATAGAACATAAACAACATAGATCCACAGCTTATTACACTAAGCAATATATAAAATCCCCACTCTAAGTTCAAAAACAATGAAAACAATATGCCACATGCCATCACTTGAAAAATCCGTCTACTTACTAAACGAATTTTTTGTAATTTAATTGGATCTTTTTCTTTGCCTTTTATTTTCTTAAATTCTTTACTCAGCATAAAAAGAAACATACTAATCCCAATCGTTAATCCTGTTTGAAAGAATATAAAATCTCCAAAATTAATCAAGAGAATAAGCATATGAATAAACAACATAAATAATGTAATTTTCTTTATAAATCCACCTATAATACAATGCTCTCTTTGATTAAACTTAAATATATTATGTGAAATAATATACAAAAATCCATATGAAAAAATAATAAAACAAGGAATAAATGCTACAACAACTTGTTTACTCATAAACTCGTTTGGCTCACCATTTACGTTCCAATGTACTGCCATACGATTTGGTAAATAGGGGTAAAGACATAGAGTAACTAAAAGACAAGCGAAAAATATTCCAAGTACATACTTATATTTGATCAAGTAATTCTCACCTCTCTTTTCTCTTAACGGCTTCGCTTCTTTTAGAGAAATCCCTGCAAAAATCTACTTTTTTCAAATTAAAACTTATACTTTACGCATTTTCTTTTTGAAATTCTTTTATTTTATTATTTAATTTTGTAGGAAACGGCACATCAACTTCAATCGCTTCTTTCGTAATTGGATGCAAGAAATTTATCTTCATCGCATGTAATGCTTGACTGGACATATATTTTGTTTGCCCACCATATAATACATCCCCAACTAGTGGATTACCATTATGACTCATATGAACACGAATTTGATGCGTTCTACCCGTTTCTAATTGTAACGTTACGAAAGTCGTGTTTTGCTTCTTAAAATACTTTTCTACTTTATAATATGTGATAGCTTGGTCACCTTTTGGAGAAATACGACGCCTTGTAGCATGATGGCGATCCCTTCCGATAGCAGCATCAATCGTTCCTTGTTTCTTCTTTACTTTCCCTTCAACGAGCGCTGCGTACGTTCTTTTAATTTTTCGTTCCATTAATAAACGATCCATAATTGCACCAGCAATTCTATGCTTAGCAAACACGACACCACCTGTCGTATCTTTATCTAAACGATGAATATGACGAACCTTCGTCTCTAAACCTTGCATTTGAAAATGAAAAGCAACAAGATTTGCAAGCGTCCCGTTTCCACCTTTTTCAGCAGGATGTGTGTCCATTTGCTCTAGTTTATTTACGATGAGTACGTGATCATCTTCGTATACTACATGTAATTCACCATATTCTGGATCTACACCGTACTCTTCCTCCGCAAACATATGAACTTGTAACTTATCGTTCTCTTTTAAAAGCTCATTCCATCTTCTTTGTTCCCCGTTAACCGTAACACCTTTTTCCATACGAAGCTGATGTAATAGCTTTTTCGGTATTTCCCATTCTACTTTTAATACCGATTCAATACTTATACCATTCCATTTAGCTGGAACGGTAATTTCACACCATTCGCCCTTTTTCTTTGTTTCCATACTGTTTATCACCTTATTTCTATTGATTCTCTCATTGTAACGGAAAACACACTTTGATGCACCGTCAAAAATAGAGGACAGTCTTATAATAGACTGCCCCTCAAGCTCTAAGCCTTTTCATTTCTAACAATACTTCTTCAGCTTTTTGTTCATACGATAAATCTTTAAAGAAATCTGCCAACCTTTTATAATCATTGTAAGCATCTAATAAATCGTCCATCCTTTCTATTTTCATCACTTGTTGTTTTTGTTTCATTTTTACTGGATAACGATAACCTGATACTTCTTGTATTTTGTAATACTCATCCTCTACTTGAACGACCTTTACAAGTTCTTCCTCCTCTGCATCCATCGTATACCCGTCAAATTCTCTAAGTAGTTCATAAATGATATGAGTCCATTCATCTTTTGGATAAAATCCCTTTTCTAACCGATAACCGACAATGCGATACATATGCCCATCGTTTTCTGCAAACTGTACTGTATCATTTAACTTAAACTTAAAATAACGAAACATTGCCTTCACCTACTTGTATGTAATGTTCTTATCACATACTATTTGCAAAATGTAGGTCTTGCTATTCATAAAAAAATGCTCATCAATATGATGAGCATTTTTTTATGATGATTTTTCTCGTTTTTTTCGAAATGGCAACCACCAGTTCCAGTCTCCAAATAACTTCATTAAGCTTGGTACGAGCATAAGACGAATAATTGTTGCATCAAGAAATATTGCTAATGCGACGCCAAGCCCCATCTGCTTTACTGGTAAAATATCAGTAAATGCGAATGCACCCGTTACAACAATCATTATTAAAGCAGCTGATGTAATGATTCTACTTGTTGAAACGAGCCCTTCTAACGTTGCTTGATCGTTATCTCCTGTTTCTTCATAGAGCTCATGAATGCGTGAAATAAGAAATACTTCATAATCCATACTAAGCCCAAATACGAGGCCAAAAATGAAGATTGGTAAGACAAACAGAACCGGACTCGCTTCTAAACCGAAATGACCACCTTCAAATAACCAAACAACAATTCCAATGGTTGCACTTAAACTAAGTATATTCATAATAATTGCCTTAATTGGAATGAGTATAGATCGGAATGCAAATAATAATATAACAAAGGTCGATCCAAATATAACAGACATACCAATTACAACTTTATCTTTAATTTCATCTTCTAATTCTTGTTGAAACGTCGTCATTCCGCCTAGATAATACGTAACATCCGTTTCTTTATAGTTCTTTTTAAAGTCACGCACCCACTGTTTTGCAGTCTCTGTACGTGGTTTTGTTTTCAAAAAGACTTCTATCGTCGTCTTATTCCCTTTCGTGTATGCTTCAAATACAGGAGTTAGTTTCGCTGACTCTGGCGACTGCAATATTCCAACAACTTGATCTGCTTTCATTCCAGTTAACCCGTCGTATAAACTTCTTACTTCATGTACTTTCTTATCATCTTTTAACTTTTGAACGACTTCTTCTATCTTTTGTAGACTTTCTTTTTCTTTCATATCTTCTTTCGTCTCTACAACTAACATAACATCAGCGTGTGTTTTGACAGTTTCATTAAATGCTTCTTCATACTTTTCATATGCAATCCTTGTATCACTCTTTTCAGGTAAAGCTTCAACACCAGGGAACTGCAAATTAGCTGTACGTAACGGCAATAAGCAAATAACAATAAATGTTGTAACAACAATAATCATTGCGATTGGATGTTTCATTACAAATTGTGCAAATTTACGCCATGCTTTTGCCGGCGTATGTGCTACTTGATTCTTTTTTAATATTCTTTTACCTATTAACGATAATAGCGCTGGAAGAAGTGTGAGTGAGAATAAAATACTCATAATCACAACAATCATTCCGCTAATCGCGACAGATTGAATATAATCTATCTTAAAGAAAAACAAACCTGACAACCCAACAAATACGCATAATCCTGAAAATACAATTGCACGTCCTGCCGTCTGATATGTAATTGCTATCGCTTCTTTTACCGTTCGTTTAGCAACTTCCTCTCGAAAACGGTTCACAAATAATAGCGCAAAATCAATAGATAGTGCAAGTCCAATCATCGGTGCAACGTTTAACACGAAAATAGAAAGTTCTTTATCCACACCGATAAAATACAATATACCCATCGTGCTAATAACACTAAGCGCCCCATTCAAAATCGGTAAAATTGATGCCAAAAGGCTACCAAACGAAAATAGTAATACAAGAAACGCAATTGGTAATCCAATCATTTCTGCTACTTTTAAATCATTTTGCGTTCTTTCATTAATCTCTTGATTAATTTTCGGAAATCCTGTAGGTGTTACTTTTAATGCTACATTACTTTCTTTCTCAATCTCATCAGCAAATTGTAATGTCTTTTCCATTCTTTCTTTATTTGTTTTCCCGGAAAATAAAATTGTCGCATAACCGATATCACCTTGTAGCATTTCTTTATTTTGGATTGGGTGATGGAAAGATTCATAGTTCTCTTTCTCTTGAACATTCTTTACAATTTCATCTATTCGTTTTTTAAATTCCTCATGCGAAGCATCTTTATTTTTCTCAAAAACGAGCAGAAGCGTATCTTGAGACCTCTTAAAATCTTTATCTAAAATTTCTTTTGTTTTTTGATAGTCGCCTTCCGTTTGGAAACCGTCACCACCTAATACTCCCGGTAGCTTTGGAGCAAAAATCCCAAGTGCGATTGCGAGCAACAGTAACGCTACAATTACTGTATAACGAAATTGATACAAAAAAGCTCCTAACTTGCCCCACTTATCAACTTTATGAACATTTGTCTTCACACATTTTCACCTACTTTAAATAATTCAATTGTCACTTATACTGTATCATATCTTTATACAAACAAAAAACGCCTAGGAACACTATAATGATAGTTTTTCCAGGCGTTTTTTCTATCTCTCTTTATTAAACCCCAATCTCTCAGTAAGTAAACGATGATAGTAAATAGCGATAACTAACAAAATACCACCTACGCAGTAACCAGCTAAAATATCAGTTGGGTAATGTACATTTAAAATGACTCTACTTAATCCAATCGATAGAATTACTGTGCCCATCAAAATCGTTGTGACACATTTCCCAGCTATGCTTTTCAAATTAGCAGCAATGATATAAGCAAGAAATCCAAATGTCATAATTGATAGCATTGCATGTCCACTAGGAAAACTATATCCAAGTGCATCTAGCGCTTCATTTAATGACGGACGTTCTCTCTGTACAATCTCTTTTATCCCTTTATTCACAAGATGTGTTATTAAAATTCCCAGTGGATACACAATCATCGTAGCATAATAACGCTTCTTCCAAAAAACAAGCAAACTTATAACGAGCGTAGCGACTATCCCAATTGCTGATCCCAATTTTGTAAAGTACGAGAAAAATGTAAGGGAACTCTCCGTTTGTAGCCCTTTTACTAATCCACGGACATATGTATCCATCACGGTAACGCCACCTGCATGTACGCGCCAAGCAACAATACCAAATACAGCAAATAATAAAGCAATACACATTATCTCATATTGATGTAACTTCTTCTTCAAACGATTTCCTCCTACTATGAAAAAATGCGATTTCTACTTTAGAAACCGCATTTCCTTACTTATTTACCTTTTGTTTTTAGCTCCGTCCAGTAACGATCATAGTCTTTTAACTTATCATCTACATCAACAAGCCATTCTGTACGATCTAACTCTTCTTTCGTTAAGAAAATCATGTGATTATCACGGTATTCTTTACTATGAAGAGGATGAGCTTTTTCATTTGGATTACTGTAACCAATTGACTCGTAGTTTTTCACACTTACTTTTTCATCTAGTAAGTAGTTCATAAATTTCTCAGCAAGCTCTTTATGTTTTGCACCTTTTGGAATTGCTAACGTATCAGCCCAAATTGTTCCGCCTTCTTTTGGTACAACGTATTCTACATCTTTATTATCTTTTGCGATAAATGCTGCATCTCCAGACCAAACTGTTCCGATCCAAGCATCTTCTGTAATGAATTTTTGTTTAATGTTGTCTGTATCAAATGCTAATAAGTTTGGAAGCAGCTTCTTTAAATCATCTGCTGCTGTCTTTAACTCTGCATCTTCTTTCGTACTGTTTGAGAAACCGTGCTTCTTAAGACCCATTCCTAATACTTCACGAGAATCGTTTAGTAACGTTACATGTCCTTTATATTTCTCATTCCATAAGTCAGCCCAGCTTGTAGGTGCTTCTTTCACATACTTTTTATTGTATGCAATCCCTGTTACACCCCAAGTGTACACTAAAGAATATTTATTCTCTGGATCAAACGCCGGTGTTTTGAAATTAGAAACCATGTTTTCGATATTTGGGATATTCTTTTTATCTAACGGCGCTAATAAATCCATTTTCGCCATTGTTTTAACCATGTAATCAGATGGCTGAATTAAATCATACTTTGCGCCACCAGCTTGTAATTTCGCAAGCATTTCTTCGTTACTTGCGTACTTATCATAGTTAATTTTCACATTATATTTCTTTTCAAAATCTCTTAGCACTTGCTCATCAAAATTGTCAGCCCAGCTATAAATATTTAATTCTTCTTTTTTTTCACCACAACCAGCAAGTACACCAGCAACAAGGCTAAAGCTAATTGCTGCGCCAGCTATTCTTTTCATTAATTTCATCGGTTTATTACCCCCTCGTACTTTCTATATCATTCGTATTATAAAGGAAGGTGTCCTCCAGAGTTTTCTTCACCATCTGCACCTTTGTTACGGAAGATTTCAGATAGAACCATTAATCCTACGATAGCAACAATTAAAATTGTAGAAAGAGCATTAATTTCTGGTGATACTCCGCGCTTAACCATACTGTAAATGTATAATGGCAATGTTGTTGATCCTGGTCCTGATACGAAGAAACTAATTACAAAATCATCAATTGATAATGTGAATGTTAATAATGCTGCCGAAATAACTCCCGGTGCAATTGCTGGGAACGTTACATAACGAAACGTTTGCCAAGGCGTTGCTCCTAAATCATTTGCAGCTTCTTCTAAGTCACGTCCCATACTTGAAAGACGCGCAGCTAAAATAACAACAACAAACGAAATACTAAATGTAATATGTGCAATAATAATCGTTGTTTGTCCAAGTTCCATTCCTAACTGACTGAAAAGAATTAGTAAAGATAATCCCATTAAAATATCAGGAATTAAAATTGGTAAATATACAAGGCCATTAATAGCCCCTTCGAAACGATATTTATAACGATGTAAAGCAATCGCAAAGAATACGCCAAGTACCGTTGTCACAATCGTTGTTATAACTGCAATCGTAATACTATTTACAAATGCATCAATAACATCTTGTTTTTGAAATAAATCTGTATACCAATGGAATGTAAAACCTTCCCACTCCGCATTAATGCGAGAGTCGTTGAAAGAATAGACCATTAAAACCATCATTGGAAAATACAAGAATAACAAAATTAACCAAGAATAAGAAACTAAAAACTTCTTCATCTTTGCCTATTCCCCTCCGTTCTCATTATATTTATATACTTTCGTTGCACGATAATATAAGTAAATTAACAGAACAGAGAATAGAACAACGATAATCGATAACGCAGATCCAAACGGCCAGTCACGTGCACCTAAGAATTGGTTTTGAATAACGTTTCCGATTAATGCTACTTTCGATCCGCCCATCACGTCTGATACAACAAACATTCCGATAGAAGAAACGAATACTAAAATAGAACCAGTCGCAATTCCTGACATTGTCATCGGCACTGTTATATTCCAAAATGCCTTTATTGGTGTTGCTCCTAAATCATAAGCCGCTTCTAGCTTACGCTTATCTAGCTGCTCAATTGCTGCATACACTGGTAAGATCATAAATGGTAATAAAGAATAGACCATTCCGAGTATTACAGAAGGAGTATTATATAATAAATTTAACGGTTCACTAATAATACCAAGCTTTAATAACAACGTATTCACAAGGCCTTGTGAACGTAAAATAACAATCCATGCGTATGAACGAACAAGAAAGTTAATCCAAAACGGGATCGTTGCCAATAATAAAAGAATAGAACGATATTTGCGGTCAACAATTGTAATTGTATACGCAAATGGATAACCAATTAATAAACATATTACTGTAGTAATAACTGCGATTTTAACAGTTTCCCATAATGTCCCTAAGTACAATGGATCAAACACACGGGATATATTCTCCAGCGTAAATTGCATTTCTACTGTCCCGTAAGCTCCGCGCTGCATGAAGGCGAATCCTAATACGAATACGAGCGGGATTAGGAAGAAAATTAATAACCACGCGACTGTAGGTAGTGCGAGTAATTTCCCTTTTTTCAATTTAAGGTCACCTCGTCCTCTTGCTCCCAGCCTACATATACATTATCTCCAATGCTCCACTGCGCTGCCTCTTCAGCAGTTTGATATGCCATTAGTAATTCTGATGTTTTCTCATCACGTACATAAAGCTTCTCCATATTTCCGACAAACTCTATATCTTCAATATGTCCAAGATGGTATTCTTTTAAAATTGGTTCTTCAACCGAACGTACTTTTACATTTTCAGGACGAATTGCTACATAGCCTTCCCCGTTTTTCACAATATTATTTTCACCGATGAATGTCGCAACGAACAACGTTTTCGGCTTATTATAAATTTCTTTCGGCGTTCCGATTTGTTCGATATGTCCTTTATTCATAACCACGATACGATCGCTCATGCTCATTGCTTCTTCTTGATCGTGCGTTACGTATATGAACGTAATTCCTAAATTACGTTGTAAGTTTTTCAATTCACGTTGCAAGTCTTTTCGTAACTTAAAGTCAAGCGCTCCAAGTGGCTCATCTAATAGTAATACACGCGGATTATTTACAATTGCTCTTGCAATTGCAACACGCTGCTGTTGTCCACCAGAAAGCTTCGCAGGTTTACGATTACGGAACTCAAGTAACTGCGTTAAACGCATTGCCTCTTCAGCACGCTCTTTCTGCTCTGCTGCTGATACTTTCTGCATTTTCATACCAAAACAAATATTCTTCTCCACTGTCATATGTGGGAATAGTGCGTAATGTTGGAACACTAGGTTCATATGACGCTTATATGGCGGTAAATCGTTAATTCTTTCATCATCTAATAAAAGATTCCCTTTAGTTGGAGTTTCAAATCCTGCGATCATACGAAGTAAAGTCGTTTTCCCGCAGCCACTCGGCCCTAAAATTGTTAAAAACTCTCCCTCTTTAATATCTAAAGAAAGAGGTGGGATAATCACTTGATTTCCAAAATGTTTTTCAACTGCTTCAACTTTAATAATCTTTTTCATTTTCCCGTCCTATCTACCTTAAATTTTAAATTTTTATATTCATGAATAAATATTTATGTTCTATAGACTATTTTTTGTTTCGATCCAAACAAAAATGGTTATTTAGCAAGCGTTCGTTTCTATTCTTTATGTAGTATGTTTGATTCATTTTCGCATGATACATAACGTCGAACAGAAAAACCCCTTCCATTGCGAAGGGGCTATTATCATACGGCTGCGCCTACTGATAAACACCATCATCATTTTAACAACTTTCGTATGAATTTTAAAGCACTTTTTGTAGAAGAGTAACGAATTTTCATGTCGAATGCTGTAGATTGGGCTAAAATGCTTTTATAATGTGAAAAAGTCCGAAAACTTTCTTTCCCATGATAACCCCCTAATCCACTACTTCCAACACCCCCAAAAGGTAAATATGGCGTGGCAAGATGATAGACAACATCATTAATACAGCCTCCACCATATGAAATATTACTCGTCACTTTCTTTTGTACTTCTTTATCTTCAGAAAATACATATAACGCTAACGGCTTCGGATGTTGCTGAATTGTGCCAATTACATCTTCTATATTGTCGTACTCTATGATTGGTAAAATCGGGCCAAAAATTTCATCTTCCATAACAGCATCTTGCCATGTAGTATCCGCTAGTACTGTCGGCTCAATATGTAATGTATCTTTCTTATAGTTTCCACCAATTACGACTTGACCATCTTGTAAAAATCGACATAATCGTTCAAAATGACGCTCACTTACAATACGCACGTAATTTTCATTTTGCAAAGGTTCTTTACTATACTGCTCTGTAATTTCATGTCGCATTGCCTCAATTAGCTTTTCTTTCACGGAAGAATGCACGTACATATAATCAGGCGCTACACACGTCTGCCCTGCATTTAAAAACTTACCCCAAACAATTCTTCTTGCTGTCATCTCTATCTTTGCATCTTTATGTACAATACAAGGACTTTTCCCGCCAAGTTCTAACGTAAGCGGCGTCAACTGTTTCGCTGCTGCTTCCATTACAACTTTTCCAACGCCAACACTACCAGTAAAGAAAATATAATCAATCGGTTCCCTCAGCAAAGATGTACTCTCTTCAACGCCACCTTCTACTACCGCTACAAGCTCTTCTGGGAATAACTCACCTAACATTCTCTTAAGCACTTTTGAAACGCTTGGCGTTAACTCTGACGGCTTTAAAACGATTGTATTTCCAGCTGCCAGTGCTCCTACAAGTGGTGCAATTGCTAATTGGAACGGATAGTTCCACGGTGCAATAATAAGCGTAACACCATACGGTTCTGGCACTACTTTTCCTTTTGATCCAAAATGAGTCAGTGCTGTTCGAACTCGCTTTGGTTTACTCCACGATGACATATGTTTCAATTGAAAAGAAATTTCTTTTAATACATATCCAACTTCCGTTGTAAACGACTCGTGAACTGACTTATTTAAATCTAATTTCAATGCCTGAAATATTTCTTCTTCAAAACGCTGAATGCCTTCATAAAGCCTCTTCAAATTATTCTTTCTCATTTCGATGCTTCTCGTATGCCCTTTTAAAAAATATTCCTTTTGCCTACTTACAATAGAGGAAATACTCATTCACTCACCTTCTCCCACTATTTTTATCCAGTTCTTTCATTATTTATATAGACTTCATATATAATAAATTTCTATTCTTAAAGTTACATTATATATGACTTTTTCAACTATATAAAATTCATTGCTCACAAAAAAACTACCGAAAGAAAATCTCTCGGTAGTTTCACAGTATTAACGATATAAACGAACAGCACCTGCAGAATTATCATCAGCTTGTCCTACTACTTCAAACTTCAGACCAAGCTTCGGTAAAATACGTCCTGCATCTGGAATCTGTTGATTAATATACGTTTTCGAATCATCAAACTTCGCTACACCCGCTAAGCCATCATACGTATACGTTCCACGCGTTGGAGATACAACTTTCCAAGCTGGCGTTTTATCGAATGAGAATGCCGCATCAGCGATTTGGAATCGTGTACTACTATCAATTGTTGGTTTACCATTTAAAGTTCCTACAATTGCTTCTGGATGAGAATCAACTACACCAAGGAAACCATGTCCTGGATGTAAACCAACCCAGTTATCTGCGTAAGCTGAGTCTGCATACCATACAACCATACCTGAGTTATATTCTGGACCGCGAGCAAATTTCAATGCGCTATCTGATCCAGTATGGTTTCTCCACTCTACGTAGTAGTTATGTTTTTTCTTCTCTGTTCCGCTAGATACAACGAAACCATCTAATTTTAATTGTGGTGTACCTTCAGCATCATCTGAGAATGTAACTTTACCATCTACTGTTAATGACGCATTATCAAGTAGGAAACCATTTAATGCTAAACCACCATCCGTAATGTACTCAAACGTTAATTTTACTTTTTTACCTTTGAATTGACTTAAATCATATGATTTGTCAATCCATTTTCCATTTGTCGAATCTGCATTTCCACTATTTGCTTTCTCGCCCAGTCTTTCAATTAACGTTTTTTGACCATCTTCTGTTACAGCATGTACTTCAAGGAAATCATACTCTGCTTCGATTTCATATAACGATTTGAAATCAAATTTCGCATTCGTTGCATTCGTTAAATCGAACAGTGGTGTTTCTAACGTTGTATGAAGATTATCACCTTTTGTGCTGTAGTAATACTGTTTACCAAATGCTGGTGCAATTGTTTTTACATCTTTATCTGGTAAGTTAACACGAATCATACCTGGACGGTTAGATTTCGTAACACTTTGGTCTAAATATGTTGCTAGACCGATACCTTTATTTAATTTCTCGTAATCTACTTCTACGATGTTTGCCCAGTTACCACCAATTGTTTTTTGGAAAAACTCTTTATTTTGTGGTGAGAAACTCGTTGGTGTTGTTCCAGCGATTTTACCAGCCCAGCTGCCGCCACTCATAACAGACCAAGCTTGAATTGGCTCACCATGACCCGTATAGTCTGTATCATACTCATCTGGTAAACCTAAATCATGGCCATATTCATGCGCGAATACACCAACTGCGCCATCTTCTGGTTCAATTGTATAGTCGAATGCTGCCATCTTTCCGCCCCAATATGGAACTTTCGCTTGTGTGCCTTCAATTGCGAATGGTTTTGGTCCAACTGTCCAGCGATGTGACCAAATTGCATCATCACCTAATTTACCACCGCCAGCTTCTTGTCCAACACCCGCATGAATAATCATTAAGTGATCGATTAAACCGTCTGGTTGATTTTGATTTCCATCACCATTTACATCGTATTGATCGAACTGATCAAACTGTGATAAATCAAGACCGCTATCTACAGCTGCTTTTAATGCATCTTTTACTAGATCACGTGGTCCTTTTGGTCCTTTATTATCATGACCTGTAGCAGCATCTGCACCATAATCAGCAGCTTTACCAGGAACTGTTAACCATTTTGTAACTGTTCCGTCCACTGTGTAACTACCACCGGATTGCTCTTCGTAATATTGTTTAAATGTTTCGATTTTGCTTCCATCCTCTAACGCGAATGGCTCATCACCGAATAACATTTTTTCATAGTGTTCTTTGTTAAAGTCTTCCGAATACATATAACCAGGTTCTTTATCGATGTTGTTATGTTTAAAATCAGCGTACTCTACAAGTAAAACAAGTACCTTATCTTTACGAACATCGCCGTTATATGCTTTTTGTTTTGCTGGAGAAGTTGGTACTTTACCATTTAGTCCGCCTTTAACTGGTCCTGTCGCTGCAGGTGTCCCTGTTGCTGGCTGATTTAGTTTTTCTTTCGTATCTGCTTTCGCATCTTTCACTTTCTTTAAAAAGTCAGATGCTTCTTTCGTAAGTTGATCCCCATTTGTTGCTTCTTTCCCAGGATTTTCACCCTTTTTGTCCTCTACATACTTTTCAACAGCTTTCTTTGTTTCTTTCTCTGAAGCTGAAGAATCAATTACCCCACGTTTTTTCAGTGCATCTGCTAAACGCTCTTCTGGAATTAAATGATCATCCACTGGGCTCGTAGCTGTTTTATTCACAGGTGTTTCAGCATATGCCGATTGAGTGCCAGCTCCGAATGAAAGGCCTAATACAGCTGTCAAAGCGATTGATGACAAAACTTTGAACGGTTTCTTGTTCATCCCTTATTTCCTCCCCTAATAAATAATATGTATTACAAATTAAATTTTATTAAAAATTCAATATTTTTTCAATATTTAGTCATATTATGTAATGTTTTTAATATATTTGTAAAAATTTCATAGTTAGCATACGGATATATCACAATTCAACAATGTTTTCTGAAAATATTGAAAGTTTTTATCGAACAATTTATAATTTCCATAGAGGGAGTTTAATGGGGATTTTATCTTTGTTTCATCTACAAAGTATTTGATAATTCACTATATAAAACACAAAGTCCGATTGCATTATCATGTATTCTGTAGCAGCAATTATGACCGATAATTAGGGAGGAATTACATTTGTACAAAGATAAGACAGACGCACTGGATCAAGAATGGATTGATTTAATACTTGAAGCTCTAGATGCTGGTATCGCCATGCAAGACATCGAACAATTTTTCCAACGTATGAAGCCATCCAGTCAGGCTCAATAGGTTTGTTCTTTTTAACGAAGTTTATGTTATAATAATGACATCATAAGACAACTACATATTGATAGAAAGGTGCGCAAATATGATTGGAGAACGTATAAAACGCCTTCGTTTACAAAAAGGTATTTCATTAACTGAACTTGCCGAAAAAGCTGGCGTTGCTAAATCTTACATTAGTTCTATAGAACGAAATTTACAAAAAAACCCTTCCATTCAGTTTCTTGAAAAGATCGCAGCAGTTCTACAAATTCCAGTTGATACTTTACTTCATGATGAAACAACAAAGGCAACTAACCTAGACTCCGAATGGACACAACTCGTTAAAGATGCAATGAACTCTGGTGTCTCCAAAGAACAATTTCGTGAATTTCTTGAATTTACAAAGTGGAAGCAAAATCAAAAATAATAATAGAAAGAAGTGCTTACAACCAGCACTTCTTTTTCTTTATAAAAAAAAGCGGGAATACCCGCTTTTTTATTATTTTTCTTCCCCAGCTTCTTGGTTAGCATTGAATGTCCATTCTAAATTCAATGTATCACCTTGGAAGATATTTTGGTCTTTTCCATCATCTACAAATTCAAATTGTACCCATAGATAATCCTCTGTACCAGCTGCTAATCCACCCTTTTCTCCCCACTCAGGAGCAAAGATGTCTTTAGCTAAAAGATCTGGATCAACTTTTTGTAAGTCTGCTAAAGTTGTTTCGTATACAGGCTCACTTTGTTTATCCCAGTTCCAAAGGAATTTTACTTTAACGTGCTTACCAAAGTCTTCACCAGCATTATCACCTTTTGCATCTTTAACAGTATACTTTGTTGCTAATTTAACGTCTTTAATAGTTAACGAACCGCTGTTTTGTAATAAGAACTCTTTCTTAACAGAATCCCCTGGTTTTAAATCTTTAATATCTACAAGCGTCTTAGGGTTTAATGTAAGGTCTAACGTCCCAGCTGCAAATGTATTGTTTGATACTTCTTTATCGCTAAAGAATGCAAATGTTCCTCCACCAATTAAAGCTAACCCCAATGCTGCTGATGCAACTCCCATACCTAATTTCTTTTTCAGACTCACAATCAATTCCCCCTAGCTTTTTTTTATATTTTTATCACTTATTTTTCAATAAGAGATGTAAAGAAAACTATATTAGCTTAGCTAATATGTGTTCTTTTTTAAAAACCTTATGTTCATTATAACGAACAACCCTATATAAACACAACACATATTTATTAATATTTTCAATTATTTTTATTTCTCAATATTATTTAGATTTTTCAGAAAAAACAATGATGATTTATAACTTTTTTCACACTCAAATGCATTTAATACTATAAGAAAAAAGAAAAACAAAGAGGTGAGGGCTAACGTTCCCTCACACTCATATAAATATTACTAGTTTTGCTTATTCGTTCATTATCTCTTGCACCACATTCTTGTTTTCCAGCCGTTTCACTACAGCAGTTACTCCGCTTTTTTCTGTTCTTCTGCTTTCTTTTG
>NZ_JAKUFQ010000010.1:0-97788 GCF_022663475.1 Bacillus cereus group sp. BfR-BA-01382 | reverse complement strand
AACAAATGAAGAAAATTAAATAATATATAGTTATAACGAAGAGCATCCAAAAAGGGGTGCTCTTTTTATATTATAGGGATCAACTAGTTTTACAAAACATAGAGCTGTAGGAGGAATTGAGGATTAGAACATAGGGTACTGTTTCTTCAAATTATGGTGTTTAGAGCAATAGTTTTGGTGGTAACGTTACAATACAAACATTTTGTTAGAGATTTTTTAAATTTACATAGGCTCTAGATAGACTACATATCAACTTCAGATACTTGTTTTATGATACAAGTAATCAAACAAAAGGAAGGGCAATACAAAATGATTAAAACAGTATTAACAGGGCACTCTTTTAAGTACAGGAGATTATTAACAGGTGGAGAAAATGCTGAAGATGTACAGACAGATAAGCATATTCCATATAAACAAAATGAATTGCAGCAAATTCTAGAAAAGTACGATTCGAAGAAATTTGAGTTATAAAAAGAAAATAGATAAATTGACAAGAGAAAAGCACTTTGTGTATATCACAGGTGCTTTTTATTTTGATATAGGACTTGAATTTAATTTTTATATTAAAAAATTTACGAAAAAAAGGGGGGAGTTCATTGTACAAAATTATTTATGGAATATTAATATTAATTTATAATTTGTATTCATTTTTTGTAAGTGATGGAAGTGAAGTAAGGTTTATTATGGTGTTAACTATAGTACTTATCTTTTCTGTGGTTTTAGAAAAAAGGATTGATTAAAGGTCGTTTTTTTAACAATTTTTAAAGATATCTAATGTAAATTATTATTCATTAGTTTACTTTCATTTCCCCTTAAACATTGAATTTACTATATATACATTCAAATCATTGTAAATAGAGGGATTGAAAAGTATATGAATAAAAAGCGATATTTATATATATAAGTTTTTCGGTAAGAATGTATTCTTCTTTATTTAACTATGTATAAATTTTTAATAATTTATTATGATATAGATATTGATTTAAAATACATTTTACAAAGTGTTAAATTGGTATTTTTAGGACTTTGAAATATTTGTTTATCCCCCTTTTTTTTCTGAATTAACATAATTTTCAAATATCAAAAGTCCGTATCGTATGATTTGTTATATAATGAAATCAAGCCATATGTAAGATGGTTTCCTCGTTACGAGTAATGAGATAGTTTAATTTACCTTTTATACATTATCTGAAAAATAACTTGTAGGAATCCCTACAAGTTATTTTTGTTTTTCATTTTAAATAACCTAGAATTGATCTTTAATTGAAGAAACTTATTCAAAGTGGGAGAGTGGTGAAATAACTGCAGTTATATTTATGGAAATGTTAGAACTAAAGAAAAATACCTTTTATAAAATTTTGAAGGGATATGAAGAAGTACATTAGGACTTTTCCTATAAAGCGTACCACTAACACTTTAACGAAACTCTAGCAAACCATCCGAATTTAAAATCTGTACGTATTTTAATTGGTACCGGAGAAACATCAAAACGTTTTAATTATAATTTAACTGAATTTGATAGAGAGGGTAAAGAAAAAAGAATTAAAATTTAATACTCAAAAAAATCTTCGTAAAGAAGCATTTCTACGCGTCTACTACTCTGATAAAAAAGTTGAAGAAGATGTATTAGGTTGGGAAGAAGTGAAGCAGGACGAGATTCCTGTGAAAGTGAAAGAAAAACTAGCTGTGAAATAATAAAAATAAAATGGGCTTGGCCTTAACGGTCAAATCCTTTTCTGAAATGACTATGAATCCATGCCTTTTAAATAGAGCTGTTGTTACGCCGTAACCAGTTTGTGTATTTCCACTAATTACATAAGTCATTTCATTTTTTACACTAGAACAGATAATCCTACATTTACATGCCTCTTTGGTAAGGCATCGAATAGTCCTTACTTATACTATCGCGATTTCTGATAACTTACATGTAGAGATATCACTCAATATAACAAAAATGTAATGTTAATGAAATGTAATTCCACCGATACTAGTAATGAAATTATATAAAATGAAGGGGAGTTAAAGAATTTTTATAATGAAAAAGGAGAAGTATTAATGCGAAATATATTAAGTGTAGAAAAAATTGAAAAATATTATGGTAATAAAGATAACGTAACAAAGGCTATAGATAATATTAGTTTTAAGGTAGATGAGGGAGAATTTGTTGGGATAATGGGGCCTTCAGGAAGTGGCAAAACTACATTACTTAACTGTATATCAACGATTGATCATGTTACGACGGGAAAAATAATGATAAATAATAGTGACATTACGCGGTTAAAATCAAAATCACTAGATAAGTTTAGACAAAATGAATTAGGGTTTATATTTCAGGACTTTAATTTATTAGATACTCTTACCGCTTATGAAAATATTGCCCTAGCGTTAACTATAAAAGGTGAGGAAAGTTCAGAAATTGATGGGAAAATACAAGCAGTGGCAAAATATTTAGACATTGAACAAGTATTAAGCAAATACCCTTATCAAATGTCAGGCGGACAAAAACAAAGGGTTGGTTCGGCAAGAGCTATCGTAACAGATCCATCTTTAGTACTTGCAGATGAACCAACAGGATCGTTAGATTCTAAATCAGCTAGATTATTACTTGAAAGATTTGAAAGTCTAAATAAGGATTTAAAAGCTACAATACTTATGGTTACTCATGATGCATTTACAGCAAGCTATGCTCATAGAATTCTTTTTATTAATGATGGCAAAATATTTATCGAGTTGGTAAGAGGAAATGATTCCAGAAAAGAGTTCTTTACCAAAATTATCGAAGTTATAACCCTTCTTGGAGGTGACGATAATAATGTACTCTAAGCTTGCTATTGGGAATGTAAAGAAAAGTCTTAAAGATTATGCAATATATTTCTTAACACTAACACTGGCTGTTTGTATATTTTATAGCTTTAACTCCATAGAATCACAAAAGGCACTTATGGAAATTAGCGCTTCAGATAAAAAGTATGTGCCTACAGTAATGAACGCTATCTCAAATGTGTCAGTATTTGTATCCGTAATATTAGGTAGTTTAATATTGTATGCAAATAATTTCTTAATTAAAAAACGTAAAAAAGAATTAGGAATATACATGACTTTAGGTATGGGAAGAAGAAACATATCCAGAATATTAGTAACAGAGACGTTCCTAGTTGGTGTTATCTCTTTAGTGAGTGGACTTATAATAGGTATTGGAGTATCGCAGGGATTATCGACGTTTGCATTAAAGTTATTTGAATTACCCATCAACAAATATAAATTTATAATTTCAACAAGTGCTATAGGTAAAAGCGTATTATACTTTGGGATCATGTTTTTTCTTGTTATGTTATTTAATGTATATGTTGTTTCTAAATACAAAATAATTGATTTGTTAACAGCAGGTAGAAAAAGTGAAGATGTAAAATTTAGAAATCCTCTTATCTATGTAATCACATTTATAATGTGTGTAGCATCACTTGGATATGCATATGTGACTGTACTAAAAATTGGATTGGATTATCAAAATCCTATGCTTGTGGTATCAATCCTTCTTGGCATATTAGGTACATTTCTGTTTTTCTTTAGTTTATCTGGATTTATATTATATGTTGTAAAGAAGAATAAAAAAGTCTATTTTAAGGGTTTAAATATATTTATCATCAAACAAATAAATAGTAAGGTTAATACAAATTTTATATCCATGTCTGTAATCTGTTTAATGTTATTCCTTACAATGGTGACTTTATCTACAGGAATCAGCTTTAACAGAATGATGGACGCAACCATAAAAGAAACAACACCATTTGATGCCAGTATTGTGTTGGTGAATAGGGATGAAAGTTACACGATAGAAGACGTATTAAATAAATCAAATTTTAAACTAAGTAATAACGAAAAATATGTATCTTATAATGTATATTCAGCAAAGATGGAAGTGGGTGACGTTGTACCAGAAGTAACTAAAAATGCTAAGAATATCGTTGTGGATTTCATTAAAGTATCTGATTATAATAAAATTTTAAATCTCAAAGGTGAAAAGAAAATTACTTTAAATAACAATGAAGTTGTACTTTTATCAAATGATAACCGGTGGGTTAATTGGATAAATGAAAGATTAAAAAATAGCAATAAGGTGAATATTAAAGAAAAAGAATATCTGGTAAAACACGCTAAAGTTATACAAGAGAATCTTTACACTTCTGATGCGCCACTTAATTTCTTCGCAATCGTTATAAATGATGAGTTTTTATCAGGCTACAAAATTGGTACATCCGTACTTAATGTAAATTATTTAGATGAAAACAGAGAAGAATATAATAAAAAATATGATAACGTTGCAAGGGGCTTTTATGATGAAAATGGCCCGAAATTAAATATTGGATATATATCAGGCAAATCAAAGGATGAAGTTCGTGCAGATAGTAAGGGATTGAAAACCATCATACTGTTTATTGGGATATATATAGGTATTGTATTTTTAATAACGAGTATGGCTGTATTAGCTCTTCAACAATTATCAGAAGCTAGTGATAGTATAAATCGATATAAATCTTTGAAGAGAATTGGTTCAAACGGAACCATGATTGACAAAACGATTTTTATTCAAACTTTCGTATACTTTAGTCTACCAGTTACTCTTGCCCTAATTCATTCTATAGTTGGAATTTATGTAATCAATAATTTTATTAACGCAATTCAACCAACAGACATTACTTTACCCGCATTGATGACTGGCTTAGTATTTCTTGTAGTTTATGTAGGATACTTCTACACGACATATGTCGGGTATAAAAATATTGTAAAAAGTAATACTTGATTTTATAATGCTCATTAGGGCTATTACACCTTGTTTTTCAAGATGTAATAGCCTTATATTCTGTATAGGGAGGGAAAAGTCATGAAAAAAATCATTCTGATTGAAGATGACGAAATCATCAGAGAAGAATTACAACATTTTTTTATAAAGTATGGATATGAAGTAAAGGCTCCCACAGATTTTAATCATATTATCGAATATATAGAAAGTGAGAATGCAGCCCTTATATTACTAGACATAAATCTTCCTGTGTTCGATGGCTATTATATATGTAGAGAAATACGTAAAACTTCAAATGTTCCAATCATCATGGTTACAAGCAGAGATAGTGATGTAGATGAACTCATAAGTATGAATTTAGGAGCAGATGATTTTATAACAAAGCCTTATAATACAGAAATACTACTGGCAAGAGTAACAAACATTTTAAGAAGAACATCTGGAGATTTCAAGATGAATCATATCTTAATGTATAGGGATTTTACTTTAAATCTTTCAAATGCAACAGTTACTTATCAAGACAAATCTGTAGAATTAACTAAAAATGAAGTTAAAATACTCTCATGCTTAATAAATAATCGTGGGAATATTGTAAAAAGAGATTCACTCATAGAAACTTTATGGAAATCTGATTATTTTGTGGATGATAGCACCTTAACTGTTAATATAAATAGATTAAGAAAAAAGCTTGAAGAGATAGGTATAGAAAATCCAATTGCAACAAGAAGAAGCTTAGGGTATATAATGCCATGAATTTAGGTGAATTTATTAAAGATAAAATAGTAGTAATACTATCTAATGTACTGGTATATATCATACTAGCAGGTATATTGCTGACTGCGCATGTTCCGTTCATTATCATATTCTTTTTCTTTTGTATTTGGTTTTTTCCATTGATTTCATATATGGCTATAGAATTTATAAGATGTAAAAATTATTATAATGAGATTAATGACATATTAGAAAACTTGGAGAAAAAATACTTACTTCCAGAGGTAGTAAAGGAAGCGAACTTTATACATGGGGAAAAGCTTAACGCTATACTGAAAGAAGTAAGTAGAGATATGCATGAAAATGTAAAGTATTATAGAGATATGCAATTGGATTACAGAGAATATATAGAGACATGGGTGCATGAAATTAAGACACCAATAGCTTCTACAAAGCTTATAATTGAAAATAATCAAAATGAAGTAACGAATAAAATTGACTCTCAGATGGATCGGATTGAGGGGTTTGTAGAACAGGTTCTGTATTATTCTCGAAGCTCTAACGTGAATAAAGACTATATGATAAAGCCAATCAATCTTGATAATGTAGTAAGGAATGTAATTAAAAGAAACTATAGGGATTTTATTCATAAGAGAATAAAATTAGATATACAGGATATTGATGAGATTGTATATAGTGATGGAAAATGGGTTGAATTTATTATTAATCAAATAATAGGAAATTCTATAAAGTACTCAAATAACAAAGAACAAATGATACGTATATGCTCAATTAAGAAAACTAACTCAGTAATACTAATTATAGAGGATAATGGCGTAGGGATAGTAACTAAAGATATAAATAGAGTTTTTGAGAAAGGATTTACTGGAGAGAATGGAAGAAGATTTAGCAAAAGTACAGGAATGGGCTTGTATCTATGCGAAAAACTGTGCTCAAAATTAGGTATGAAAATTACCATTGATTCTGAAGTTAATAAGGGAACTAGGGTTACATTAATATTTCCGTTGTCAGGTATGGTAACTTTTGAACCTTATTTATAAAATAGATGCTGCGTCTTCCTACGAATTTCATATGAAACTTATAAACAAATGCAAAACGGTATGAAAAGAGTAGAAATTCTCTTCATACCGTTTGTCTTAACATATTGGTATATTTAATTGTATATCGGATGGATGTTAATCTGAAGTAGTCATCACTATTTTTGATGGCCACTAATACTTAACGTAAGATTTGATTCGATTGCTACACAGACCTCGTAAGCAAGAAATTGTACACTATATAAAACAGTAAAATAACTATCCGATCCCTTATCGTACAAGGAATCGGATAGTTTGTGCCAAACGTACAATTTTTTTCTGATATGGTGCCCCCTACAAGTTCTTTTTGTACTTCGGATTGACGAATAGTAAGTGTTATTGAGGATACCGCTAACATTTCAAAGATCGTCATATATTCTTTTGACAAAATGCTGTAGAAAGCTTAAGAATTCTTAAGAACTTTTACCCCTTTTTCTTAAGGTTTGGATTCTAGAGTATAATTATGAGTTCAAACCTATGGGATGGTTAGGTATGAAAACAATTCGCTTTCTCATTTCTATATATAATGCACTAAAAATCAATTGGTGCAGCCATTCCAAGTTCAAGGTTGCTTGGAGACAAAATAATTGAAGGAATTGATTTGAAGAAAGTAAATTACATTCTCAAATATGGACTGAGTACAGGTGTATTCGCAGAAAAATTAATTAAAAGAAGAAATCTCAACACAATTATTTTATTAATGAAAAATAATAAGGAATTTTATTTTTTTACTAAAAGCAAAATTTAAAGAAGAAGGGAACTTATTAATTGTATATGGATTAGTAGTAAATATTGAACAGCATATTAGGGAGAACGATATTACGTATATACATTATGTTATTTCTTGTCTTCTGTTTGCAAGCTTAAGAAAAAAGAAGATACAAATGTCTCACCTGCTTATGCTTTTAGCTGTTTTATATGAGAAAAAATATGGAGGAATCATATGGAGTCAAAAATTCTTATTGTTGATGATGATAAAGAGATTAGAAATCTTATTTCTGTATATCTGGAAAATGAAGGTCTGAAAACTCAAAAAGCTGAAGATGCTATAGAAGCTTTACAACTGTTAGAAGAAAAGGAGTTTGATTTGATTATTTTAGATATTATGATGCCAAATATGGATGGTATTGAAGCGTGTATAAAGATTAGGGAAGACCGCAATATACCTATCATCATGTTATCTGCAAAATCTGAGGATATAGACAAAATTCAAGGTCTGGCCTCTGGTGCAGACGATTATTTATCAAAACCGTTTAATCCACTAGAATTAATCGCTAGGGTAAAATCCCAATTAAGAAGGTTTAAAAAATACAATACGTCCATAGAACATAATAGAAGCATTCTAGAAATTGGTGACTTAACCGTGAATACAGATACTTATCAAGTATGGGTAAGGGGAAAAGAAACAAGGTTAACTCCAAAAGAGTTCGCTATTCTCGAACTACTTGCCCGCAACAAAGGGACTGTCCTGAGTGTAGCAAAAATATATGAAGAAGTTTGGAAAGAGGTTTTTTATAAATCAGATAATACCGTCATGGTGCATATTACAAAAATAAGAGACAAAATTGAAGAGGATTCTAAACATCCCATTTATATTAAAACTGTTTGGGGAATTGGGTATAAAATATGAAGAATGTTAGCTTTAGAAATAAAATAATTATAAAACTTCTTGGTGCTGTTGCAGTTAGTTTTTTTGTTTCGTTTGGTTTAACAATCCTTGTTTTGCAACACATCGTAGATCCATTATTTAAAGAACACGAAGATTTTGGTGTGTTTGAAGCCCATTTGGCATTGTGGTTCTCATTTGCGTTCGCAATCTGTAACTTTATAATATTTTTTTTGATATTGGTTCGAAAGAAAATAGTATATTTGAAGCTTATTTCGGACAATGTGAATGATATTGCCAATGGAAAACTGGGTTTGACAATTGGGATTAAGGGGAAGGACGAACTGACCCAACTTGCTCAAAATATAAATTATATGTCTAAGGAATTGGAGCATACATTTGAACAGGAAAGGCTATTGGAACGTACAAAGAATGAACTTATCACCAATGTATCTCATGACTTACGCACCCCGTTAACATCTATTATTGGCTATATAGATTTATTAAAAAGAGGGCAATACAACAGTAACGCACAATTACAGGAATACCTTGAAACCACGTATTCAAAGTCACAGAGACTGAAATATTTAATTGATGAGCTGTTTGAATATACTCGTTTATCGGGCATAGATGCTAAGTTAAACCTTAATGAAGTTGATTTATCAGGTTTGTTGGAGCAAATAGTTGGAGAATACATTCCTATATTTGAAAAGGAAAGTTTAATTGTTCAAAAATCTATTACACAAGAAACAATACCTATCTTCATAGATGTAGAAAAAATGGTACGTGTATATGAAAATTTGTTTATGAATGTGATAAAGTACAGCATGAAACCATCCGAATTATCCGTATGTCTTGAACTAATAGGTAACAAAGTAATTTTGAGAGTATCAAATAAAGTCGAGAAGCCGCCTGTTAGCGACCCTAATAAATTGTTTGAAAGATTTTTCAGGGGTGATAAGGCAAGAAAAGATGACCAGGGAAATGGACTGGGACTCGCTATCTCAAAAAGAATTGTTGAACTTCATAATGGTAATATACATGCAAAATATAAAGACGGTTGGATGTCTTTTATTGTTGAACATCCAATCAAATAGATTGGCTTATGGAATTACAGGTTCCATAAGCTTTTTTTTATAAAACTTAAGAATTCTTAAGGGTTTTACAGGGTGTTTCCTAATTTTCATAGTTTATCATGTATGTATTCAAAGCGATGAGGAGAGAGGAGAAATTAAAGAGAAAATTTTCTTTACAGCTTTCAAGTAGATACATCGTGACAACCTCATGAAAAAAGTAGATGTAACATCACTATTTTGTTAGTAGTAAATAAGAATAGCAACTTATTTTAAAGAAATGAAGAAACAAACGTAGGAGGATATATATGACGAAACTAGTTGTAGACGTGAAAAACGTCCAAAAAGTGTACGGTAAAAAAGGTGAGAACCAATCACACGCGTTAAAAGGTGTTTCATTCTCAATTCAAGAGGGTGAGTTTGTCGGAATTATGGGACCATCTGGTTCTGGTAAAACGACCTTATTAAATGTAATTTCAACGTTAGATAAAGCAACGGGCGGCGTTGTTGAAATTGTAGGAACAGATATTACGAAAATGAAACAAGGTGAGCTTTCTGATTTCCGTTCACAAAAGTTAGGATTCATTTTTCAAGACTTTAACTTATTGGAGAACTTATCTATTTACGAAAACATCGCTCTTCCACTTTCCCTTCAAGGTGTTTCATCACGAAATATTGGACCAAAAGTAGAAAAAGTAGCTGAAATGTTAGGCATCTCAGCAATACTTCAAAAGTATCCATCTGAAGTATCTGGTGGACAGAAGCAACGTTCAGCAGCAGCGCGCGCGTTAGTTCATGAACCAGCAATTATTTTAGGGGACGAGCCAACAGGAGCTCTTGATTCTAAAAATGCAACAAGTTTACTGGATGCGATGACAAACTTAAATGAAGAACAAGGTGTATCTATTATGATGGTTACGCATGATCCATATAGTGCAAGTTACTGTCAGCGTATTTTATTCATTCAAGATGGTGAGCTATATAAAGAAATTTATCGCGGTGGTACACGTGAAGAGTTCTATAAAGAAATTTTAGACGTGCTTGCAAACTTAGGCACACAAAAAGCATAAGGAAGGAAGTTCAATCATGTTATTTAAGCTTTCCATGTC
Source organism: Bacillus cereus group sp. BfR-BA-01382 (assembly GCF_022663475.1). Taxonomy (NCBI): domain Bacteria; kingdom Bacillati; phylum Bacillota; class Bacilli; order Caryophanales; family Bacillaceae; genus Bacillus; species Bacillus cereus group sp. BfR-BA-01382. The sequence continues at coordinate 87,391 of NZ_JAKUFQ010000010.1, read as the reverse complement.
AGGCCTAAAAAGTAAGTTGCAAGATTACATTGTCTTACTTGTTGGTCTGATTGTCTCTATTTCAACTTTTTATATGTTTCAAACATTAGCACTCAATAAGGCGTTCCTTGAATCCAATCCACATGCTAAAACGGTTGCAATTGCATTCCAAATCGGTTCCTTTTTATTAGCGATTGTAACGTTTTTCTATATTTTATATGCAAATTCTTTCTTATTATCTCTTCGCCAAAAAGAATTTGGTATGTACATGATGTTAGGGGCAAAAAAGCATAAAGTTACCTTACTTATGTTTATTGAAACAATCGTAATAGGTGCCGCATCTCTTGCAATCGGAATCGCAGTTGGTGTAGGGCTTGCAGAAGGTATTGGTCAGTTATTAATGAAGCAGTTGGAATTCTCTGGTGAAGATTATAAAGCATTTTATATTCCATCTATGACTGTTACTTGCCTCTTTTTCTTTGCACTATTTATAGTATCAGCAATCATGAATAGTATGAAATTATCTCGTATTTCTGTATTACAACTTGTACATGCAGATGCAAAAACAGAGCGTATCGCTGTAAAAGGAAAAATGACAGGTGTAGTTGCATTCCTTGGTCTGATTTTGCTAGGTATTGGGTATGCATCACTGATCCATATAGCACATTTACAGGGAGAAGAGCTAGTAACCGTACCTAAATTCATGGGTATTGGATTAATCACAGCAACAGTCGGTACTTACATGTTATTTGGATCACTTCTCCCAGTTATGCTTAACAAGATAAAGAGTAATAAAAAACGTCGTGAAAAAGGGCTGAATGCTTTTACTTTTGCACAATTGAATTTTCGAATTAATAGCCTAACACGGGTGCTTGCAACGGTAGCAATCCTAGTGGCTCTAGGTGCTGGTGGAATTGCGTGTGGTATGGCATTTAAAAATAACGTTCTAAAGACGACTGATAAAGAAAAAGTTTACGATTCAGTCGTTCATAATCCAACAGCGGAAGAAAAGAAAATTTTGAGTGACATCTTATTTCAAGAGAAGTTTGAATATCGCTACAAAGTAGATGATCAGTATGTGTATTATAAAAAAGAAGATGTAGAGAAAAATCGTCCTTTAGCACAAGATAGTGAAAATGGGAAGATGATGAAAGTTTCAGAGGAATTTCCTAAGGATGCATTTACTTTGCCAAAACAACTGTATAAACTGTATAACGATGATACGAAAATAAAACAATGGAAAGAAGCTTTCTTCACAATCCAGCCAACTTATATGTATCCTGATCATGAAATAAAAATTATAGACCAAAACATATACGATAGTATGAAGGATAAAGAAAATACTGTGTTTATTGGAAAAACAGATAGTTTTGGAGCACATTTAAAAGAATGGAAAAAACTTGATGAATTACAGGTAGCGAAATATAAAAATGTGAAAGCGGAAGAATTAGGTAGTACGTATCAGATGTATAATCTGAATCATGGTATGGCCAGTGGATTCATGTTCATGGGCTTCTTCGTTGGAATTGCGTTCTTAGCCATGATGGCAAGTTGCCTAATGTTTAAAATTCTATCTGGGGCATCGAAAGACAGCACACGTTATCAAATGCTTCGTAAAATTGGTGTCCGCCGGAGGTTATTAACACAATCGATTTATAAAGAGCTATTCTTCATATTCTTAGTACCCGCAATTGTGGGTATTGCTCATATATTAGTTGGTATGAACATGTTCGGTCCACTTTTGATTGATCCGTATTTCCGAATTTGGTTGCCACTTGTCATTTTCGTAGTGATTTACTTAATTTACTACTTGATTACAGTTCAATTGTATAAAAGAATAGTACTTCCGAAAGAAAAATAGTTTTACTAAACATACAAAATGTTAAACTCAAAAAAACCAGCGATATTATACAAATGTACTGATATCACTGGTTTTTTATATGGATATTTGATGGTCAATTTTACAAATTATAAAAAATTACAAGCTCATTTTTACATTTTCACAACAATATTTTTGTAATATTATCTTTCTTTTCCCTCTGTTTGATTGGCTTGGAACTCCATTTTTAGCGCAATACTATCCCCTTGGAACACGTTTTGATCTGTTCCGTTTTCCTCAAATATAAACTTTATCCAAAACCAATCCATTTTCCCAGGTTTTAATCCCCCTGTTTCAGTCCATTTAGAATGAAATACTTTTTTGGAGACAATCTCTGAACTTTGTGATTTTAGTTCTGCAAGGGTTGTCTCGTATGCAGGGCTTTTTGCAGGATCCCAATCCCAAAGAAATTGTACTTTAATGTGTTTACCGAAATCTTCTGTAGTATTATTTTGTTTTAAGTCGTTTACAGTATAGTCTATTTTCATCATTAAATCTTTAATATCTAATGTACCACTATTTTTTAAATTGAATTTCTTTAATATTTTGTCCCCAGGTTTTAAATTTTCTAAGTTAAGTGAAGTAGTTGGTTGCATAGCTAAATCCAATGTACCTGCAGCAAATGTATTATTTGTTACAACTTGATCGCTAAAATATGCATATGTTCCCCCACCAATTAAAGATAAACCAAGAGCGGCTGAAACCACTCCAACACCTAATTTCTTTTTCAATGACATTTTTTGTTCCTCCCATATCATTTTTACAATTTTTCTCCCTAATTAACTAAAACGCTCCCCTTAATACAGGTATAACATCAATTGTAAGAATTTTGTATTGAAATAAGAATATTACTTATTGAGAAAATTATGTTATTATTTATTTTTATAAATTAAACGTACCATAAATAGAAAATTAGAATTCATAATTTTCTTGTTATATAGCGCTTAAATACGTTATCAAAACTTTTGCAAAAATAAATTAAGATTAACTGCCCTTTATGATAAGAGTTATTCATTTATTTAGGATTATAAATACACTTCAGAAGGTAAAATTTTTGAAGTTTATAAAAATCTAGCTAATTTAGTACTTCGAAAGGTTTAAAATTGTATTTTTAAAGTGCTAAATAATTAATGGTACCTTTTGAAATATTATTGGTTTCATTTCATTAGAAACAATTCCGGCTATATAACTAAAAAATGTGATATAATATCTATTGAACATATGAATAGGATAACAACTACCTGCTGTTGGCAAGTAGCAATTTATCTAATAAAAAGATCACTTGTTTCCAAGACAAGTGATCTTTTTATATACATTACCTATACTATTTGTGAGATCCATTAGATATTTTAGTTCCCTTATTTATATTGTGTACTCATTTCCCCACTCCTTTGATTTAAATACTATATCCCGTTTTCAGCAACATCGAGTTATAGTATCGACTCGATATATAATAAATATTGTTTAATCTAAAAGCCTCTGTTATATTCACCTTTTATAAATCATTCATCACTAGAGTCAAATGAATATCGCTTTTCATATCCAACTTCATACTTTTCCATGTAATTTCGTTCTTAATGTGTAAAAGTGTAAACGTGGACATTTACACTTTCACACAAGTTTACAAAAATAATAAAACAATAAATTTCTATATTGTAATATAATTAAATAGAATTCGTTATTTATAAACAGGAGGGATTTCATTGGAAGACTTTGATGATGAGCTACGCCAAATTGATATGGGTCAAAAAGAAGCAATACTAGTTGTAAGGGCTTACAATAGATATTTAACAAAAACAGATGAAGACAGGGAATATGGAACAGAAGTGATTGAACGTATTAGCAATAGTGATACTACTCGTGAGGATGCTGATTTTATTATAAGATGCACGGAAGTTATTGATGATCTTATCGATAAAGTTGTCGAGGGGAAAGTAGCAAATAAAAGCTAATCTACTACTATAGGATAACCCTCCTAAAAAACATCTATCATATAGACTACGGATTATCTCTAAATGAGCTTGTTGCTTTACGAATGAAACATTTGCATTTTTAGAACTATATATTATCTATTCCTGAACTAGTGACCCAAGATATCACAGCGATAGTGCACTCTTTGTTTTTTGCCACTTTAGGTTCGAAACCTATCTTTGGAGTTATGATGAAGATGTATCAAGATTTCAAACGGAAATCTCTATTCAAAAAAATGATTAGTTTGGAGATAAAGCAGACAAATTTGAGGAAAGGGATTTCTGCATAACTTTTCGAAATAATTTTATTTTAAAAATGACTCAGAAGCAATGCACAGCTGAAAATATTGTTAAGCGATTAGGATTTAAAACTCACATATAATTCTTTAGTCGAAAAGGAATAAAAAAACTAGTTTATTAGACAAACCACTTTTTCTTTTTACACTTTTTTCTTTTTGGTAAGTCAGGAAACTTCTTCATTGTGTCAAAAGCATGCATGAGCGTGAAATATGGATGTTTTAAAATCATTTTTGGTCCGCTCTTTTTCATAACTTCCTTAACTAAACCTTTCATTTCTGGTTTATAACAATGAATTTTGCAATTTTGACATGCTGGTTTCTTTTCTTGAAATGGACATTTTGATAGACGGAAATAAGCATAATCTTTTAATTTTTTACATTTTTCACATATTTTATCTTTTTTATGTTCGTTTTTACAATACATATCAATCATTATGCTAATTGTTTTCTCTTCACGTTCAATTTGATTCATAGGTTGGTGCCTCCTGTTTCAAAGTCTCACTGCTTTGATTGTAAAACTTTTTTAGAGAGTGTACTTGAATTTTTATTGACAGTTTTTCTAATGTTTATCTCTTTCCTAAGACTTAAATATACATCTTTCTTTTTCTTATGAGCTTTGTGTGTCTAAAGGTCTTGAACAGTAAGAGTTCACTTGATTTTTCCAAGTTATTAATTGATTCTATTGGAAGGTGGGGAGTATTTGAAGTTTACTGCTATATCAAATAATTCAGCCTTAGAGCACGGAATCTGCGTTTTGTTTTAGGAGCACTATAAAATTTTTAAATTGATGAATGTGTGGTGGTACAGCTTATTATAAAGTTGAATTTTTAGTGGAATGAATGTTAAGTTGGTTTTACATTTTGTTAAGTCTGGTATATATTGAAGGTAAGAGGTGGCGAACTTGACTATTTTTAACAAAGTAAAGGAAATTAGAGCTCGTTTTAATTTCACACAAAGTGTATTAGCTGAAAAAGTTGGAGTGACGAGGCAAACGATCGCAGCAATTGAAAAAGGGGATTACGTCCCTTCATTATTACTAGCATTGTCAATTTGTAATGTGTTTGATTTGAAGATGGAAGAAGTGTTTGTATTAAATAAGGAGGAAGAAGAGGATGAATAGATTGATGATTTCTTATGTAATTAATGTACTTATTATGGCATTAGCATGTTGGGTATTCATTGAACTTTATTACGGCATTATAGAACTTGCCAATATTATTGAAGCTAAGAAAGTGGCCTTTGAAGTATCATTAAATATTACACCAGTCTTATTCTTATTAGTTATAGGTATTGTAATAACAATTTCTTATAAAATACAGAGGAAGAAATATAACGCCCTTTCATATCTGATGTATCCACTATTGTTTCCCCTAGAAGACGAACGTGAAAAGTTAATTACTGAAAGAGCTTGTCGTACAGCATTTGTTTCACTGTGGTATGTGTTAATCATCGCAATTGGATTTTTAATGCTTTCTCCTATTTTTAATATATATATTCCAGGATATCCCTTATACATTGTATTTAGTGTTTTCTTTATTCAAATGACAGTTTTTTATTTATCTTTATACCGAAATAAAATAATGTAAAGTGAGCCCCTCTTGTAAAAGCAAGAGGGGCCCTTTATATGAATGATTTATAGTGATTCCCTTAATAATTTTCTATTTTCTAACATATCATTTAATAGAATCTGTCCCATCATCATTGCAAAGTTATCCCTGGTTTTTGTATAGTAGTCATTAAGTTTTAATAGATAGTCTTTCCTGGGGACATAGGTGATTACAAATCCACGGTTTACTTCTTTAGGCAAAGGAATATATATATTTTTAACATCCTGGTTTGTATTGTTGGGATTTTTAAATAATAAATCATTTAGATTACTAAAAAATTCTTTTCCATTAGAGATAGGGTGAATTTTTTTAGCTATGTGAACACCATTATTATTTTTATTTGAATCTATTCCCCATATAATTACACCACCAGAAGCATGAGAAAAAAACGATATAGCTTTTTCGTAATTCTTTTTATCATCTATTGAAAGGGTACTAGTTGTACAATTTTTTTTGCATTGAAATGTAAGGAATATATTCTCTTCTTGCTGTGTAATGATTATTTTTTGAATGTATGAAAATCCTTCTTGTTGAAACTTTATAAAAGTCTTCTTCGCATTCGCCAAATTAAACATTCTCCTTTTCTGCTTTTTAGCAAAATATTTAAAAGAGTAAATCAAAACAAGTAAACTTTGTATAGGAAATATATTTTTTAAAATTCTAATGCTTTTGATTTATTTTTTATTGTATTAATATCCTGGCATTGTTGGGAGAGCTGGGCACATTCATGAAAAGCAAAATGTTTACATCCTACACATTTCGCTTTATTCAAATGTCTTAAAGCACAGTTAATTGCTTCTCCTGTATGATCAAAAAAGTTCTCTTTTCCAATCTCAGCATATAATCCATTTTTAATTAGAGTTGTTTTCAACTCTGATTGAGCCCCTGAAATGAGAAGTACGCCACCTTGGTTTTTAAAATGTTGGACAATATTCCTAAAGTAGGCTTCGCCTGTTGTGTCAATAAAAGGAACCTTGCCCATACGTAAGATTAGAATTTTGGGTCTATAATGAATTGTCGCTAAAATGTTTTGTTCGAATGTTTGCGCAGCTCCAAAAAATAATGGACCTTCTATTGTGTAAATACTAATTTGAGGGCAATCATGAGCATTATTTACCACATGCGGTAATAATTTTTCATTCTTTGTTGTATGATCAGGAAGCACTTTTGACATCACAAGCATATTACTCATACGTTTTGTAAACAAAATAATAGCTAAAATAAGACCGATTTCCACAGCCGTTGTCAAACTTGTAAATACAGTAAGGGAAAATGTTACTAGTAATACAAGAGAATCTCCGGTATTCATTTTAAGTATATGAACAAAATGCTGTTGCTCACTCATATTCCACGCTACAACCATTAAAATAGGAGCCATACTAGCAAGTGGGATGTGCGAGGCGTATGGAGCTAGCAGTAGAAGCGTAAATAACACAAATACTCCGTGAATCACACCGGACATGGGTGAAACAGCGCCACTTTTAATATTCGTTGCTGTTCGAGCAATTGCTCCAGTCGCCGGAATTCCTCCAAATAATGGGGTAACAATATTAGCAATTCCTTGACCAATAAGTTCTTTATTACTGTTATGTTTACTATTTGTCATCCCATCTGCAACGACAGCAGATAAAAGGGACTCAATACCGCCCAACATAGCAATAACAAACGCAGGGCCAATTAAATGTTGGATACGCTCTATTGTGATCTCTGGTATATCAAACTGAGGCAGTGTATTTGGAATCGTACCATATGCTGTACCAATAGTAGGTACATGACCTGAGAAAAATATAGTTGCAATTATAGTTGAAATCAAAACACCTACTAATGAACCCGGTACTTTTGGCAAAATTTTTGGTGTTACGAGTATAACGAAAAAGCAAATCAAAGCAGTTACTACATTATAAAAATTAGTGGTACCGATATGAGTAAATATTTCTTTCAAGTTTGCTATAAAGTCCTCATGTTTTTCTATGCCTGTTAAACCTAAAAAACTAGCAATTTGTCCAGTGAATATAATAACAGCAATACCTGAAGTAAAACCAATTGTTACAGGACGTGGTATGAACTTAATTAACGAACCTAATTTAAAAATTCCCATAAGGCATAAGATAATTCCAGCCATCAAACCAGCGAGTAGTAAATTTTCATACCCATAAGTAATGACAATCCCTAAAAGAATGGGAACAAAAGCCCCTGTAGGCCCTCCAATTTGATACCTTGAACCACCAAATAGAGAAATAAGTATCCCGGCAATACACGTTGTATAAATTCCATACTCTGGTTTTACACCAGAAGCTATGGCAAAAGACATAGCAAGAGGAATCGCAACAACTCCAACAATCAGTCCTGAAAGAAGATCTTTTTGAAAATGCCCTAATGAATATCCTTCAAACCTTCCCGTAAATAAACCTCTCATTACAAACCCTTCTTTTCTCTTTTTAATAAACCCGGATTACAACTATGTGTCTCATTCGTTTTATACAGGAGGATTTAATTTTTATCAAAGAAAACGACATCCTAATACTTACTATAAGTTTTGCTTAAATGACGTTCTAATTTTCCTATATCTCCACCTTGTTGTACATGGAATTGTAATCTTTCCGCTAGAAGTTCTCCAGCTCGACTATCTAGCTTCTTCGTATCAATAAACGTAGTGACTTTTACTTTATCTGGAGTAATATCTCTACGAAACATCTGTCCTGGAATTTCAGTCCAAAAACGATTCCATTCTTCTAATAATCCTATTTGATCAAACAAAAAGTTCTGAATGCCGCATAACCATGCTGTACAAGCTGTGTTCCTTTTTTGACATCCAATACCATCTTGTAAATGTTGACATGAAACGCAACAAGAATACCCACTTTTAATGCAAACATTACAAACGTGATGAGCTCCTATAGAGTGAAATATCTCAATTCCATGTTGGATGATATCTTCTCTTTTAGCCTCATTGCTCAATTTATTCCTCCTTTACCATTTCGTTTTCTGCTTCATCTAGCTCTTCTAACATAGAAATTGTATCAATTAAATGATTGTTAAAAATTTTCCGCGCAACCACTAATAAATTCATAATCATAGGATCTCGAAGGGAGTATAATACTCGTTTTCCATCTTTAGTGCCAACAACAATATTTTTCGCGCGTAATACACTTAATTGTTGAGAAACTGCAGAACCTTCTTTTTTAAGAATGCTTTGAATTTCATTTACACTTTTTTCACCTTCTGATAGAAGTTCCAAAATACCTATTCGTAAAGGATGCGATAAAGCTTTAAAGAAATCTGCTTTAAATTGTTGCATTTCGGTCCCCATTAAAACACCTCTAGTATTTATTTACATTTAACATTTCAGAAGTATCCTATACATCTTCAAATGTTTGAATATGTATAGGATACTTCTAAAGCCAAGAATTATCAATACAAATTTAGAAACTTAAAATAGGTAAATAAATGGTTTTTGTTTGCAATTACGATTTTTTCTTTCGTACACAAAAATCCTATGTGTCCTAGACTATATTTCTAGATAAACCTTATACCCACAGGTTCAGAGGCTATTGAATAAGGGAGAAATAATGAATTTACATGAATAGACTCAAATAACATAAAAGCATTAAAGGAAAGAGGATTTAAGGATTTATAAGAACGGAATATTTATGCAAGTAAAGGTGAGCTGTGAAAAAATGTAACAATCTAGTTATAGTATGACGAATAAAGAAAAGAACCCGTTAGTAAAAAACGGATTCTTTTCACTAGGTGTGCAAGAAATTCAAGGTGACTAGAATAAAATCACTTGTATTTTTTTAGGGCAAGCACAAGTTTGAACAAAATATTTATTTGAACGTAAAAAGGATCTATTCAAGATAAAGAAGCTTTTTGAAAAAGTAGGTGGACACCTAAAGGGAATTATTGAAAGACAAATTAATTTTGGTGGGTTACTTGAAGATTCGAGGGCAATTGTTATGCTACACATTGATAAATAGTAGGTTACTTATAAATTTTCTGAATCAGTAATTTTAGAAATTAAAGAAGATGTATAGACTTCATATCCCTAATTCATATTCACTATATTTGATAGATTACCTGTATTTGTAAAAGAAATATTAAATACAAAGAGGTATTTAAATTATAAAAGAGAATATATAAATTTAATGATAAATACATTAAGAGGTGATAATTTAGTATGTTTACAAAAAATTAGTAGAAATTAATAGTAATGTTTTGTTTGTTGATGTGTATAGGTGGGATTAATGTTAAGAATATTCAATATTAATAATATCAATTTACTATAGTTTACAATTATGTAAAACTATAACCAGGATGGATTTTCTTTAAAACTTATCACTAATAAAGATTTAAAGAAGTTTTTGTTTCATTTTCCATCAAGAAAAAAGCCAATTTTTATATTCATTGACTTCTTTTAAATCCATACTCTTTTTCATTTATAATTTTACCACATCGGCAACATTTGTACAGAAAAATAATTTTAAAATTCAGACTAAAATACCCGTTGTTTTGAATGGAATTGTAGGCTTGTTTGGAGTTGGATTCAAAAATGGATAGACTTGTTCAAATGGGATAAATCAAATCTATTAGAATTAGAAAGTGCTGTCATTAGTGGTGTAATATTGGCAACTATTATACCGCAGAGATTGGAATTATGAATAATAGAGAAATGAGAATTTGTATTTTAGATTTGCAAGATCATCATACTAGTAGTGTACATAAATATTTTATTGATGATTAAAAAATTGGAAAAGCAGTATGTCAAATAGGAACGGAATTGATTTTTGATGAAAAGGCTGCTAAAAGAAAAATAAAACTGAAGTGGGATTACATTTGCTAGCAGGCGCTGGTGTTAAGAAGGAATGGATATGTATAAGAAATGTACATCAATTTGAATGTCAAATAAGTAGTTTACGTAAACAGCAAAATCAATGTGGCTTGTAAATAATTAATTAAAAGTTGTAATAGAAGTGATAAGGATAGAAGTATTAATGGCCTTATTATAAGTATTATCTGAGAAACTAGCAAGAATTGTAGATAACGTAGTAGGATGCAAGAATTTATCAAATAAAATGAGGTGAATGAAACATGAAAGTAATTACGAAAAAAGCACAAATGATACCCTTAGAGGGGGAGGAGTTTTGTAATCTTCAAGCGGACGCAGAACAGTATAATGCGGAGAAGTGTAATATAGAAAGAGAGTATTTCAAGCTAGAAAAAAAATCAGTTAAAAATCGAACGACAGAAGAAAAATGGGATGAAAGATGCAAACAAGCAGTTCAATTATTTAATCAAGGGACCGAATATCCAGACATTGCGAAAATAGTAGGGTGCAAAGTGAGTAGTTTGTATAGAGAGCTCAAGAAACGTGGAGTATTAGAAATGCCAAAGCAAGCGGCACCCTCTAAAACATTAAGGTCACCCATAATACCAGCAAAAACAAAAAAATCTAAGTTTGAACGATATAAAGAGTATTATATGTATAAGTAGAAGGATTAAAGGTTATATAGTTATTTATTTAAATAATAACTGCATCTTAGATTCTCGATTTTTGTTTTTTCATAAAGTACACTTTTAGACGTTACATTTAAAATTCTTATCAACTCAGTTTTGGGGAATTAGCAAAGATATCAAAATATCAAAAACATACATTTGAATAAATATTAAGGAATTTTTGAGCACTTGCTCCTTAATTGTCGCTAATATGGTTAGTGCTACACACTCTTATGAAATGTATTAATCAAGCTGTACACCATATATAATTAATAGTCTTAATATATAGGTAAGTATATATGATTTCTGCAAATGGAGGAGATATATAATGTTAACTGAATTACAAAAAAAGTTTTTCTTAAAATTAAAAATTCCCCCAAGAGAAAATGTGAAATTTGAAGATTTACATAGAATTCTTTTGCAGATGGGGCACTTATTACCTTATGAAAACTTAGACATCATGGAAGGAAATACGAAAGAATTTTCTAGAGAAAATATTGAAGAAAAGCTGCTTTTAAAGAATCGTGGCGGATTATGCTATGAAATTAATTCTTTATTATATTATTTTTTGTGTGATTGTGGATTTAATGTGTATCGAATAGCTGGAACTCTATATGATCCAAAAACAAGAAAGTGGAACCCTGATGATGGCCATGCACTTATCGTTTTACAACACAAATATGAAAACTATATTATAGACGCCGGTTTTGCATCCTATCTCCCTTTACATCCTGTTCCTTTTCACGGTGACAGCGTGACTTCTGTAACGGGTGAATATCGTGTTCGTAAACAAAATACGGAGAAAGGAACCCATGTATTAGAAATGAAAAAAGGAAAAAATGGAGAAACTTCACATTTTTTTGATTCGGATCTTAGTGATACCTGGTCTATCGGTTATGCTTTTTATTTAAATGCAATTAATGAAAAGAAAGTGAATGCTATACAAAACATGGTTATAGAGCATCCAGAATCACCAGTAAATAAGGCGAATATTATTTGTAAATTAATTGAACACGGGCATATTGCACTTACTAAGCAAAGTTTTACAGAAACCCGGCATGGAAAGAAAATTAAAAAAGAAATAACAGAGAAACAATATCATCAAATACTTAAAAATGAATTCAATATTTTTTAGACAAGTAAGATGTAGAAAGTAAACTATAAGATTTTCAACGCATTACGCCCTCATTTGTAGAAAAATGGGGGTTTTTAATTAATAAGTGCTTAAAAAGTTCTAAAATATTTTTATTTTTATGAATTTTTCTATTGTTAATAGGATAAATTCAGCGATATATAACTTAAATTTATAACGAAATACTATAAATGCTTATTGAATAACAGTGAAAATAACATCAAATATATCCATTTTATTAAAATAGTACTACATTCATGGGGAATTTGTTCAATTGTATATAGAGAGATATTATTTTAAATAGTTATTAATAACGAAAGAGGAGAGGGAAAATTATGTTCAATCAAAGAACAAGAAATGGCGTCAAAAAAATCCTAGCAATTACAGCAGCTAGTACGGTGTTTTCGATGTTTGGATTATCAATTTCTATCATAGAGGCGGCGTCTGCTCCAGGAGTTTATGTTACACCTAAAAATAGTGTTTCTTCAGATATTATTAGTATAGATTGGTCTCCTGTTCAAACAGCACCTTATACATATTGGGCTGTACATAACTGGAACCAGGGGGGAGAAGCTGGTGGGTATGCTGGATTCCAACAACAAAGCGGTTTTGATGAAAATGGAAAGCGTACTTTGCACTTTGCAGTTTGGGATCCTATTTCTTCTAAGGAAGCAATAAAAGCAGAATATGTATCCCCTACATCAGTTGCAAGTAATTTTGGTGGAGAAGGAACAGGTCTTAAAATTCAGACGACATATGATTGGAAGAATTATAATTGGTATCGCATGACAATGCGTTCTTGGCAAGAGAATGGACACACAAAATTTGGACAGTGGTTAAAAGATGTTTCAAAAAACCAATGGAAGCTTATTGGGATTATGGACTTTCCAGTTCCTAACGTTACATTTAACTATGGACAAACGCTGTTTCAAGAAGACTGGCTTGGTAATGGACAAGATGTAAGAGAGGCACGTGTAAAAAATGGATATGGAAGAAATATCTCAGATAAAAAATGGACATCTTGGAATACTCAATCAATAGAGGGGCAAGAGCCATTGAATAATAATTGGGATGGGGGAGCTACTTCAGAATATCTTTGGTTTAAGGCTGGGGGAGACTCTCGATCAACTATTGGAACAGGAAAAACATTTACGTTAAATCAACCTAGCCAACCTGAAATAGGAAAACTAGATTATGATGTAAAGTCTACGTATTATGAAAATGAAAAATTAAATATAACTTGGCAATTAAAAGATAGTAGTACACCTCAATTTAAGGGGGAAATTGAAATTTATAATAATGAAAATATGACGGGCCAACCGATTAACGTAATTAATGATATTAAATCTTACCAAAATGGAATCAGTCAATCTATATCATTACCAACAAATACTTATGCAAAAATTGTATTAACAGATATATTTGATCAAACTGTGGAAAAAAAGGTGAAAATCAAAAATGAATCTCCAAACATTTTAGAAGGGGATTGGTTTGCATGGTCGATGAAGGGTATAGGAGATTTTGAATTTGCAAAACTTGATTTAAATAAATCAACAGAAGAATTGCAAGTTAGTTTAATAGCAGGGACACCACACAATTATTTTGATAGTACGTATGCAAGTATTAAAGTACAGGATACATCAGGTAAAGTGGTATATAACAAAGAGATTTATGGGAATAACCGACAAAATGCTGAAACAAAAACAGTCCCAGTAAAAGTGGGCAATTTTATTGAACTTACACACCTAGAAGGTGGAGAGAGAGCAACATTAACAAATCTGGATAATAATAAACGCGAAAGCTTTGATAAAAAAGTAATATATGAAGTTACAAAGGATGGCCTGAAGAAAATAAATCAAATTGTTAATCCGAAACCGGACACAGAATCTCCAACACAGCCACAAGGATTATATGCAAGCAATGTTGCATCAGACGGTGTAGAGCTAAAATGGAATCCTTCTACAGACAATGTGGGTGTAAAGGGATATCAGGTGTTACGCAATGGACAATTGATTCAAACTGTACAAGGGACAATGTTTACTGATCAAAATCTTACAGCTAATAAAGAATATAAATATACTGTAAAGGCTGTAGATGCGGCTGGAAATATCTCGGCTCAAAGCAATATCCTTACAGTAACAACAAAGAGTCAAAATGTAACTTATGAAAAATGGGATCCGAAAAAGGCATATACAAAAGGGGACAAAGTAGAATATCAAGGGAAATTTTATGAAGCGGTTCAAAGCTATCAAGGAAATGGAGATCCTACTTGGATATTTGCCTTATCTTTATGGCAACCATTTTATATGAAATAAAAGTTAGTTATTTAAACTTTATATATTAGTTTAGTGGTCGCAAAAATATGTTTAGATTTTAGAATAAGATTTCAAAATGGTAAGGACAAAACTTGAAAACTTAAAATCAATATATAAAGTAAAAATACGGAATTGAATTTTGTTAAGAAAATGTAATAAAAATATTGATAACATGATGGGGAAAATAGTTTTATCACTGAGATAAAAAGCCCTGCACACAGGACATCTAAAAAGATACCTTAGCAATAACGACAATTAGGGAGAAGTATTAGCTAAGGTATCTGGATGGATGGTTGCATAATAAATATGCAATTTTGAGCATTGTTGAATGTATTGGGATATCCAACAAGTTCATAATAACAAAAATTTTCTGCTAATTAAGCCGGTAAATTTGTCCAAAATAGATAGGGGTTATTTGAATTTAAAAGAGAACCATTGAAGGTTAGGGTGCTCTAGACTAAAAACTATATTAAGGTAGTAAATGTTTCATGAAATAGGAATAAATCAAAGATTGTAATTCGGTTTTTATGAGTAAATTTGTAATGAGGTTCTGTAGTTTTTCTTAATGACATCTCACATATTTATGATAAAGAACAGAAGGGGAATAATGGAAAACATACCATTGCTTGTAGACCACAGAATATATACAGCTGAGATACCACATTGATTCATGAAAGTCTACATTGTTATAACACAAAGGCGTTTGGTAACTCTTTATTAAATAGTGAAAATATCATGCTTGATGAGAATGATGATTTGATTAGGAGGAATAGAGATGGAACTAACTAAATTGGAAAAGGTAATTGTTATTAGCACATTTGTTCAAGGTTTGGGTGAGGAATTCCTAGAAAATAGCGAGAACAATCATTCTTTAAGGCAACTACTCCGGGAGATAGAAAAGGTGTTTAGTAATTCAACACCAAATCAAATGCGAGAAGCAGCAGGAAGTGTACTAGACAAATTTATTAATGATGTAATTGAAGAAAACAATTCTCCACTACCAAAAATAAATTAAAGGCTCATACGGAGAAAGAGATCGCGAGCTTCATGTAACACACAGGTCATTTTGTGTAACTTAACCTATCCAGAAACAGGTACATAGCAATGAGCAAAAGTTATTAAACTATCATAAAGCAATGTATATGTGAAGCGATAAGTAAGAATCGTCCTTAATTGGACGCTTTTTTATCCTTACATAGTTTTTATTTTATTAAAGTTTCAACAATATAAAAAGCTGACCACGTTTAGTCAGCTACATCCAAAAATCATTATAATCAACATTTTTTCCTGTTAATTTTTTTAACGCTCTTATAATTTTATTCCCATTCTTCAATGAAGGTTGGAATGCATCTCCCTGACATATCCTACTGATGGTCCCTCTGTTCACTCCACTTTCTTTTACTATATCTTGTTGCGAAAGCCCGTTTTTATCAATAAATTTGCCAAAACGCGAACGTTGTTTACCTAGTCCAAACATCATTTCCACTCCCTTACTTTCTTAATTAGTAAAAAGTATGTACAAAAATTAAACTTTTTAAACTTCACGAAAGTTTGAATAGTGTACAAGCCATCCGCAATATGATGTATCAAGGTTGCTACCAAAGTAGTTATCAAGTTAGCTATCAAAGTAATGCTACAAAGGTATTTGGTCTATAAACCTGTATATAATCAGCATTCAAAATTCTGTTTATAAAGGGGAGGTTTATATGTTAACTACATTTATCTCTTTAGGAGTTTTAGGAGTAACGACAATCGGAGGGGTGCTACTAGAAAAGCATCTTGTAAAAAATGATCACGTTGCAGCAGCTAAACTTTTAAGTGATGGAATGTATCATGGAATGAGAATAGGTGGAGTTTGTTTTATTGGCTATGTATTTGTCAAGATCTTAATCATGTTCTAGGAGGTGTTACATGGGACTTATCAAAGAATGGATTCATAAACAAAGTTTGAGGAATCAACTTATAGAGGTATTTAGAAAAGCGGGTTTATATGTAGACCATCAAACACGGGGTGGGAAAGTACCCATTTATCCGAAGATACAGGACATTGCTTCTTCGAAAGAAAAAGTTCGATATATATTTACCATTCCAAATGGTTTGGATCCGAAGATTATCGAAAAGAAATGGTTTTGCTTTCAACAAATATTAGGACGCAATGTAGCAATTGAAGGTGATATTAAACGGTTTTTACTAAATGTGTTTCATTCGGATGCAGGATTACAAACATATAATTACAGTTATAAAAAATGGCAGCCGTTACTAAAAGAGCATCGTCTTCCTGTTGTGGTAGGCCGGGACCAATTCGGAAACATGATTACGTATGACTTGGTAGATTCGAATACACCGCATCTTCTAATCGCAGGAGAAACAGGGAGTGGGAAAAGTAGTATGGTACGTGTTGTGCTAACTACACTCGTTCAGCATATGTCCTCTGATAAATTGCATTTGTACCTAGGCGACCTGAAGAATTCCGAATTTCATTTCTTGCGAAGAGTGAAACACGTAAAAGAGGTTTGCATGGAAGAAATTGAAATGAAGATGGTGCTACAGAAAGTGTGGAAGCAAATACGCGAGCGTAGAAAGCTGATGGAAGAATATGAAGTGGATCATATCGATGAATATAACAAATTGAACTCTGACAGTCAGAAACCATATATCATACTCGCTATAGATGAAGTTGCCATGTTACAAGATGAAAAAGAATGCATGTCTATAGTCGAAAAAATATCAGCAGTCGGCAGGGCACTCGGAGTCTTTCTGATGCTCAGTATGCAGAGACCAGATGCAAAGGTATTGGATGGTAAGTTAAAGCTCAATATGACAGTTAGAATGGGATTTAAATGTGATAGCGTAATTAACAGTAACATCATGGGTACACCTGGATCAGAACAGTTAGAACAATCGGGTCAAATGATATTAAAGTTAAATGGATTAAAGAAAGTGCAAGCTCCTTATTTAGAATTAAGTAAAGCTAAGAAGATAGTTGAACCTTATCGTGTTCTAAAAGAGCATATAAAAGTTCAAAATTCAACAAAAGAAGAAAATCAATTATTCGGGGTGTTAAATTATGATGAGTAGAGACAAAGTGATACTTAGCAATCTGAAACGTTTTAGATGTATGTCTCGTGATGATATTGTTGATTTGCACTTTCAAGGATTAAAGAATGCAGTGACTTGCTGTAATACGGTGATGAAACGATTAAGAAGAGATGGTCATGTGGATGCCAATATCTCGCAGCAGCCATACATCTACTTCCCTCAACCCAGCACACTTCGCAAAACTAGCCAAAAAATTCTCCACTTCCTCGGTATAGTAGACGTGTATAAACAGCTTATCCATTATGAAAAACCGAAACTGTTTAAAGTGGAGCCAAAGTACGGTAAAGATTTCATGGAACCTGATGCATTTACAATTTGGCGTAGATCTCCATTCTTCATTGAAGTTCAGAATTCAGTTTACAGTAAAAAAGTTATGCAAGATAAAATAAATAGGTATGAGTTGTACTTCCAGAGTCAGAATTGGCATAACGAATCTTGGCAGCCAAAAGAATCTAAATTCTTTCCATCAATACTTATAATTACTGAAAAGCATTATGATATTAGATCTTTTAATCTACGTATTTTTCAAGCTTCTTCAATTAGCAATTTCTTAGATAACCTTACTGTAAAAGCAAAATAAGGCTCCCTAACCAGGGCTTTTTTCTTTAAAGGGAATTTGGCGATAAAAATAATATAAATGGATATAATAAGTTTGTTAAATTATTACTTATTTTCAATTGTAGTTACTATATCTTGTATAAAAGGATGTGTTAGAGATGAAAATTGGAGTAGTAAAAGAGATAAAAAAAGGAGAAGCACGTGTAGGCATGACTCCTGAGAATGCTCGAAAATTGGTTGAAGAAGGACACCAAGTCTTAGTAGAAAAAGATGCCGGTATTGGATCTGGATATACAAATGATGAATATACAAGTGCAGGTGCAAATTTAGTAGCACAAAGAGAAGCCTGGGAAGTCGACATGGTAGTTAAAGTAAAAGAACCATTACCTGAAGAATATCGTTACTTTAAAAAAGATCTTATAATCTGGGGGTTTTTACATTTAGCTGCATCGAAAGAGTGTGTAGAAGCAATGAGAAATGCTGGTACTACTGCAATTGCAGGAGAAACAATTAGCGAAGATGGTGTTTTGTCATTATTAAAGCCAATGAGTGCAATTGCTGGCCGTCGCGCCGTATTTATGGGAGCATATTATTTAGAAAAACAACATCAAGGAGAAGGGATTTTATTATCAGGTATTGAGGGAATCCCTGCCGGAAATGTAGTCATTTTAGGTGGAGGAAATGCTGCGATTAATGCATGTGATATGGCAATTGGAATTGGGTGTAGTGTAACTATCTTAGAACTGAACCAAACACAGATAACATATTTAAAAGAGAGATATATAAATGATCCTGTTGAAGTTATTGAATCTAATACTCAAAACTTAGAAAAACATATACAAATAGCAGACTTATTTATTTCAACAATCTTAATACCAGGATCTAAACCTCCGAAAATTGTAAAAGAATATATGGTACAATCCATGAAGCCTGGAAGTGTTATTGTGGATATTGCAATAGATCAAGGTGGTACGATCGAGACGGTCGATCATTATACAACCCACGATGATCCTGTATTTATTAAACATGATGTAATTCATTACGCAGTACCCAATATGCCTGGTGCTACCCCACGTACTTCTACTATGGCATTGGCTAAGGGGAATATTGAATACTTACTAGCGATAGCTAAAGATGGATTAGAAAATGCAATTCAACATAAACCAGTTTTGGCAACTGGTATAAATATTTATAAGGGTACGATAACTTATGAGAACTTAGGAACAACACTAGAATTAGATTATAAGCCATTGAAAGAAGTGTTATTATGAGTAATGCAATTTTACCACTCAACATTGGGAATATAAAAAAAGCACAAAAAATTTTGGATGGAAATGCTAGAAAAACACCTTTGGTTAAATCATTCTATTTAACCAGTAAAACCGGTGGAGAAATTTATTTGAAGTTAGAAAATATGCAGTTAACAGGTTCATTCAAGTTTCGTGGTGCATTTAATAAAATTTCCCAACTAACAAATGAAGAAAAAGAACGTGGTGTAATCGCTTGTTCAGCTGGAAATCATGCACAAGGTGTTGCATTATCTTCTCATTTACTTAAAATCAAAAGCAAAATTGTAATGCCAACTTCCGCACCGCAAGCTAAAGTGGATGCGACTAGAGGATATGGTTCTGAAGTTATTTTATACGGTGATACATTTGATGATGCAAAAGCGAAATGTGAAGAGATTATAAAAGAAACAGGAGAAACATACCTACATCCATATGATGATGTAGAAGTAATGGCTGGCCAAGGGACAATTGGTTTAGATATTCTGGATGACATGTGGGATGTTGATACTGTCATTGTACCTATTGGTGGGGGAGGTATTATTTCAGGGATCGCTGTTGCACTGAAATCATTTAATCCTTCCATTAATATTATTGGAGTTCAAGCTGAAAACGTACACGGTATGAAAGCTTCTTACGATGCTGGAGAAATTGTATCACATTATAAATCCCCAACAATTGCAGATGGTTGTGCAGTTAAAATACCAGGAAATTTAACTTTTGAAATTGTAAAAGACCTAGTAGATGATATTGTAACTGTATCGGAAGAAGAATTAGAAGTAGCAATGAAAGACTTACTGCAACGCGGAAAAGCTGTCGTAGAAGGTGCGGGAGCATTAGCCACAGCCGCTCTTCTTGCAGGGAAAGTTGATAAATATGTACAGGGGAAAAAAGTAGTAGCGGTTATTTCAGGTGGCAATGTGGATTTAAAACGTATTTCAAGCGTATGTGAGCATTTCTTTGTTGCCAATGAAGTACAATAATGATTGGGGAATATATACAATAAGTTGATATTGCTAAATAAGAGCTAGGATGAAATATCTCCGTTCTTTTCTTGTAATATCAGGATGAAATTGAGGCGTAGTTATTATTCAATTAGAGGGAGCTGTAGAAGAAATTCAATTTTAATAATGTATATAAAGAAAAGACACTCTAAAATGAGTGTCTTTTCTCCGAATTGAACCACGTTCATTTAGTATAAACCTATCCGTATTATCCCTTTGTTATACGTGTAAACACATCCTATAAAACAGAATCGTCTATATATACCAGATTGTTAGTTCACAAAATACAAGAGATTTGAGATCAATATTAGAGTGACGCGACATCTTTTATAATTGCTAAAATGTTACGTCTTTCAAAAGAATCTGCTTTATAGAATGTATCCACAACTTATATTTTACTACATGTAATATTTTTATAGTGTAATTTTTTTGAATATGTATAATTGCATAAAGTTAACAAGAAAAGAGAGATATTTTGGTATTGTAAAATAAAGATATAGCCCATCTACGGGAGTAGGTGGGCTATTTTATATTGGTGAGCTTGTAATCTAGAATAGATACGGTGTATATGAGGAGGCTGGAAGTGTATTAATTATAGCGCCAAACTTTGTTCATATTTCTCTACATCTTCCATAGTCTTAAATATTAACACATCAAAAACTCCTTTTTCATTGCTGCATACAATAACAAACCCATCTGTTGCTTCCAGGACTTTACCGACGCCACCATCTGTAAGCGTAATACTGGTGAGATGTTTTACGTTCAGTTTTTCTTCTTTGCGAATATAAGTAGTTAGGGGTGTCCCTACAGGAAATACGCTTATGATATCTTCTGTTGTATATGTGCCATCTATTGATTGAGTTTGAGCTGCGATGAAATCAGTTTGAGTGGAACAACCTGTTGAGCATATTAAAAGAATTCCAGTAATAATACTTACACAAGTCTTTTTTACCATTCACAAAATCCTCCTATAGCTGTTCGTATTGTCAACCCATTTAGGATAACAAATTATATATACGAAGTTTGTTAGTTTATGTGAGTCGTAAACCAACAAAGATACAAATATTTTGGCAGAATGTGTTTCAAATAAAGAAAAGACACCCAAGAGTACCTTTCTTCGAATTGAACCATTTCAATTTGATTGTAGAAGCAATAATGGGATTTTATTATATAATTAATTGTCTGTTATTTTTTAAATTCATTTACTTATATTATATTATTTTTTGAGAGCTCCAGAAATGGAGCCTTTTTTTATGCAAAAAAAGACACTCTAAGGTGTTTTTCGCCAATTTAAATAACTTGAAATTGATTTTTTCAATTTTATAGAAAATATTAGGGTGTATTTTGGTTTATATGTTAAAATATTCAATATTTATATTAGGGAGATGAATATTATGTCTTGCGATTTCAACATGGATTCTAGTGATTATGAAGGTAGTGCTAAAATCTTAGAATTATTAGGTAGTCCAAGTCGTTTATTAATTGTACGTGAATTGATTGTAAGTGGTACCTTAACAGTTTCTCAGTTGAGCACTGCGACGCATATTTCGGAACCTATGATTTTACAACATTTGCGAAAACTAACTATAGGTAATATTGTAATTAGCGAGCGCAAAGGCACAAGGCTTTATTGCAGAGTAGTGGATAAGAAGGTCATTGAGATTACTGATTTATTAGGATTAACATATTAAGTTCTATGCTATGTATATTTTTGAATTTAAGCACTTTATGATTAAAACAGTGGTCATAAAAAAAGTCTATAAAAGAATTACGCACATTTTTTTGAACAATATTCTTATCGTAAAAACAATTAAACTTATTATTTTGATGTATATATGTTATAATAATAATCTCTAAATCTACCTAAAAAGGACTATCAGTAATGGTAGTCTTTTTTATATTGGTGAGATTGTAAATCAAAGAGCATATAATGGACATAACGAAAAACAAAGGAGAAAAAAGATATCTATTGATATCTTTAAAATAGAACTGGTATATATGTCCATATTTTGTATGGTGTGTTGGTAATTTTATCGTCTTCCGACAGAAGACTCTTTCCTCAAAAACGTGAAGGTGTAAAACACCAATTTTAGGTGGGATATGAATGTTGGGTGGCATAAGCCGACATGTTTGCTATCATTTACTTGTACAGATTGCTCTTCGAAAACTGAAGATATGAGGTTGGTTGCAGAAAAACGTTGCAACCGTAAAATCTTCAACGTTCTATCGCCCTATGCTTGCCGAAGTTGCGAAAACCAGGCTAAAGTAGGGAGTGTGGTGCGTCAACGTACAAGATACTTATGTTCTCACCGTAGGGACTACGGGTAGAGCCTGTTAATAGAACTGATGGATACATCGGTGTTCGCAGGAATCTCCCACTTCAAAAAGTCCGTAAGGACGTTAAGTGGTGAGTAGTTCAATGAACTGAAATTCATATTAAATTCCTCTCTAAATTAAACCTCTTTATCATTATAATAGATTTCAAAATACATAAAGAAAAGACACCTAAAGGTGTCTTCCTCCTATTTTTCTTAGTAACCGAATCCACCACCATAGCCCCAACAACTACATCCGATAATGATTAACAGTATGAATAGAACAATCAGTAAAGAAAATCCGCCACTATAGAATATACGAATCCCTTTTTGAGTAATAGGAGAAAGAATAGAGGTCGCACATGTAAGTATACGTTAATGAATGCAATTTACGTTATGTTTTTACGGATTAAATGAGCAGGTCCATTTGAAAATAAAGTAAAGGCAATCTAGGGTGATTTCTCCTGATTATCAACCAATTACATGTTTTACGAAAATGTAATGTATTAATCCTAACAGAGGGGAGTAATAACCATACAATTAGCTTGTTTCCAAGTAGTAAGTGGACAATATTTCTTAGTTGTAGAAGGTATCCAGATTTCTGTACCAATTCGAGCGTTCGCTGCAGATCTACGAATTGGTTTAGGAAAAATCCCACTTTGTTCTTGGTTTATGGAATTCTGAATATTTTTACCTTTCAATTGTTTAACCCCTAAGTTTATTAATACTAGGGGGCTTATAATAAAAAAGACACCCTAAGGTGCCTTCCTGCGATTTGAACCATCGTAATATGGTATTGGATGCCAATCCAAATATTATCTTATCACATTAAGTAATTTCGGTTATTGAGAAAAAAATTAATCTTTTGAGTGCTTTTTTACTATTCCACTTTTAATTGTATTTCTTTACCTGTCATACTGTAACTTTAGGAGATAATTTGCATAGTTTTTTAATGATAAATTGCAAGTAAGAAAGAGAAGTCTATACAATTATGGACTTCTCTTTCTGCTTGTCTACTCTAATGGTTATCCTTGTTGTAATGTTTCTGGGTATGGTGATATTAAATGGAGGGATACCTACTTTCCATGGCCTTACTTCTGAATTTTTTGTAACCTATCTCATCTCTTATGTAGCCATTTTCTTTCTTGATGGATCTTTGCCTAAGGAAATCGGATGGCGTGGTTTCTCTCTGCCTCGATGACAATTAAAGTTTGGATTGTTAAAATATACATTACTACTTGGTGTTTTGTGGGATTTTTGGCATCTGTCACATTTTTTAACAGCTGCACAAAGAGGTGAACAGGGTTCTGACCTTTCTATCCTATATATTCATTTGCCAATTTTATTTTGTTGTGTTTGCCGATCTCAATGATTCTCACTGGGTTCTATAATAGCCATCAAGGTAACGTATTTATTATCTTGCTAGTTCTAGCCTGGTACAAACTCATTTCAATAATCCTATTTTAAAGAATTCGGATTTATTTGTAGTGTTAGGATTGGGTTTGGTTATTTATTCTTATTTTCACACAAGGCAAACTTGGATATAGACAAAATAAAAATGAAGTAGAGTTCAGTTACAATGAAAATATAAGTAAATAGAAACGAAAATCATAAAATGGGTTGATAGCAATGAGGCTAGACCCCTAAAGAGGCGTAAAGTACTCAAAACTATGAACGTTTCCGCAACATTCTCCTTTGTCTCTTTCGAATAAAATTTATAGCAAGATATAATAAAAGTATAACGATATAAGGGGCGTCTTTTATGAGAAAAGAGAAAAGACAAAGGCTAATTAAACAAGTGGTTAGAGAGCATGAAATAGATACACAAGAAAAGTTAGTAGAGCTGTTAGCAGAAAAAGGAGAAATAGTAACACAAGCTATTATTTCCCGAGATATTCGCGAATTAAATTTAATAAAGACAGTTTCTTCAAACGGTTTAACTATATACAAAAATCTTACAGGAGATAACATACAAGCTGATACAATGTTAAAGAAAAAGCTGGGAGAAGTTGTTGTAAAGATTGATTATATAAATCAATTAACCATTATTAAAACTTTACCGGGGAATGCACATGTTATAGGTGTGTTATTAGACTCTTTAGACTGGAAAGAAAAAGTAGGATGTATTTGTGGAAATGATACATGTCTTATAATTTCAAAATCACAATCGGATAGAGAGATTCTAGAAGAGAGATTAAAATTAATTATGTAGATAAACAACTGTAAATACAGGGTTCTATTTTTGATTATCGCTCCCACTGATAGTTTTAAGTAATAAAGCCGCTTTTCCGGAGCCTTGGTAATATATTAAACTTTTAATTAGGCTACTTTACTGTATATTGAAAGTAATTGTCTTCTTAGATACTTAAAATAGAAGCAATGCTGGAGTATAGAGAAAAATAATTTAATCTAAATAGGAATTTTTAACGTGAGGTAGCAAAAATTTGAAAGTGAGTACAAATAATCGAAAGTGCTAGTTATAAGAGAGGGTAAAAGTATCTTGTAAAGTAATGCATATAACATAGAAGTATATAAGAGATAGGTGAAATTTATGAATACAAGACAAAAAGAAATTTTATTTTTTCTATTATCTGAATCTAACGACTATTTATTAGTACAAGACCTTGCGGATCAGGTGAATTGCTCTGAAAAAACAATTCGTAATGACTTTAAAATAATCGAGGAGCACCTTGCGAATTATACAAGTGCGATTCTTGTTAGGAAACCGGGATTAGGTGTGTACTTAGAGATTGAGGAATATGAAAAGGTGGACTTGTTTAATAAACTTTATTGTATTAATAATCGTACAAAATATGAATCAGATGAAGAAAGAATTCTACAAATTGCTTACAACTTATTAATGAATGTAAAGGCAGTT
This sequence comes from Bacillus cereus group sp. BfR-BA-01382, assembly GCF_022663475.1. Classification (NCBI taxonomy): domain Bacteria; kingdom Bacillati; phylum Bacillota; class Bacilli; order Caryophanales; family Bacillaceae; genus Bacillus; species Bacillus cereus group sp. BfR-BA-01382. Next base: position 61,577 of record NZ_JAKUFQ010000010.1, on the reverse strand, counting down.
ACTGCACAGGATATGGCATCTCAACATTTTGTAAGTCGGACTACTATTAAAAAAGATCTAGATAGAATTGAAAAATGGTTGCATCATTTTGATTTAACTATTATTTCAAAACAGCGAGTTGGACTTATTATTGATGGAGATGAAAAGAAAAAAAGAAGAGCATTGGCTAGATTATCAGATTTGATTCGTAATTCAGATCTTACGAATCAATTTATTAAAGAACAATTTCAATATCATGAGGTTGAATTTGTTACGAACGAATTAAAAGCGTTGCAAAAACGAAATGCATTATTTTTTACAGATGATACATTTGAAAGTTTATTAGTGCATACGTTGCTTATGGTACGAAGAATGAAACTTAAGCAACCTATTATAAATGCTGAAAAGGAAATTAAAATACTGAAAGAAACAAAAGAATATATATGGACATTGGAATTTTTAAAACAGTTGGAATGTGTTTTTTCTGTGCATTTTACTGAGGAAGAAGTTACGTATTTAACAGCTCATATATTAGGTGGGAAAATTCGTTATCAAGATAAACCAATGCAGGGCAGCACACTTACTGAAAGTAATCCAATTCTTTCTATGGTTATACAGCAATTAGTTCAACGTATGTCGCAGTTGTATGAAATTGATTTCAGTAAAGACGATATTTTAATAGAAGGGTTAACTATTCATTTATATACCACATTGAATCGTTTAAACTATGACCTTTCTGTCTCAAATCCAATGTTACACGATATAAAAAGAATGTATCCCTATGTGTTTAATGTATTGATACAAGTATTAGAAGAAATTTACGAATCTCTAACCATATATATCCCAGAAGAAGAAGCGGCTTATCTTACTCTACACTTTGAAGCATCTGTTGAACGGTTAGATTACCAGGGAAAATCTAAAAATGTAATTATTGTTTGTCATATGGGAATTGGCATGTCGCAGTTGTTACGTACAAAAATTGAGCGTAAATTTCGTCATATTCATGTGATGGACTGTATATCAAAAGCTGATTTACAAAGTTATATGATGAAACATCGTGATGTGGATCTCGTTATTTCAACTACTACTCTTTCAAGTTTAAACATTCCTCATATAGTAGTATCCCCATTATTAGAGGGGCTGGAAGAAAAGAAGCTAGGGGAATTTATACAAAATTGTGATGAGCCAAGTTATAAAGAACCAAAAGACTTTGTTATGTTCAACTATACATCTCCATTTTTAGTGTTTTTACAACAGGATATACAACATCCATATGAGCTAATTGAAAAGTTAGCGTATGCTTTGCATAGTAAGGGTTATGTAGATAAACAGTATGCAGAAAATGCAATCATAAGAGAAAAAATGTCAGCGACAACGATTGGGGCAGGAATCGCAATTCCTCATGGAAATCCGAAATTTATTCAAGAGTCAGTAATAGCAATTGCTACATTAAAGGAGCCAATTAATTGGGGAGCAGAGAAGGTATCACTTGTATTTATGCTAGCAGTTAAAAGTGATGGACAAGAGGTAACGAAACAATTGTTTCAGGAACTATCCTTTATAAGTGAGCAACCATCCTTTATTCAAAAGCTTACGAAAGAAACAAACGTAATGAAATTTTTGTCCTTTTTACATAATTAACCGAAAAGTGGAGAATCAAATAACCCGTTTTTCGCTTGGGTAAAAGGTTTATTTTTCCGGAAGTTACGGTAAAAAATGAAACTTTTGAAGTCGTAATATTAATTTATAGTAAGTGTAGGCGCTTAGTAAAAAGTGTGAGGAGGATTAAGAATGAAATTGTTAGCGGTTACATCATGTCCAAATGGGATTGCCCATACTTATATGGCAGCTGAAAATTTGCAAAAAACAGCGGATAAATTAGGAGTCCAAATGAAAATTGAAACCCAAGGTGGAATAGGGGTAGAAAATGAGTTGACGGAACAAGATATTCGCGAAGCAGACGGCATTATTATAGCTGCAGATAGAGTCGTAAATAAAGATAGATTTGTAGGGAAAAAATTGTTGGTTGTTGGGGTACAAGATGGTATTCGTAAACCAGGAGAATTAATTCAGAAAATAATCAGCGGGAATGTATCTCTTTATCATTCACAGTCAAAAATAGTAGAAAGTAACCAACAGGAAAGAAAGCAAAATCCGATATATCGTCATTTAATGAATGGTGTATCTTTTATGGTCCCATTTATCGTAGTCGGGGGATTATTAATTGCAATTGCGTTAACACTTGGGGGAGAAAAAACACCTGGGGGTTTAGTGATTCCGGAGGGTTCTTTCTGGAAAACTATTGAACAAATTGGTGGTGCATCATTTACGTTCATGGTTCCAATACTAGCTGGATATATTGCATATAGTATAGCGGATAAGCCTGGACTTGTTCCTGGTATGATTGGTGGATATATTGCAGCAACAGGAAGCTTTTACGGAAGTGAAAGTGGTGCTGGTTTTCTTGGTGGTATTATCGCTGGTTTCTTAGCTGGTTACATAGCGTTAGGAATCAAAAAATTAAAAGTTCCAAAAGCGATTCAACCAATTATGCCGATTATTATTATTCCGGTATTTACTTCTCTTATTGTAGGCTTAGCATTTGTATTTATTATTGGTGCTCCTGTTGCACAAGTTTTCGTATCATTAACAGCTTGGTTAGCAGGTATGCAAGGTTCAAGTTCAATTCTTTTAGCCTTAATCTTAGGGGCAATGATTTCATTTGATATGGGTGGTCCAGTCAATAAAGTTGCATTCTTATTTGGTTCAGCAATGATTGGAGAAGGAAACTATGAAATTATGGGTCCAATTGCTGCGGCAATATGTATCCCACCAATTGGAATGGGACTGGCTACTTTCATAGGTAAGGGGAAATTTCAAGATTCAGAGAGAGAAATGGGTAAAGCATCATTTACAATGGGGCTATTTGGTATTACGGAAGGTGCGATTCCCTTTGCAGCACAAGATCCACTTCGGGTTATTCCAAGTATAATGGCTGGTTCGATGACGGGTGCTGTGATTGCGATGATCGGTCATGTAGGAGACAGAGTAGCACATGGTGGTCCAATTGTTGCTGTGTTAGGAGCAGTAGATAATGTATTTATGTTTTTTGTGGCTGTAATTGTAGGCTCTATTGTGACAGCTGTTGTAGTAAATGTATTGAAAAAAGACGTTTCAAAGTTAGAAAAACAAGAAAATGAACAAATAAAAGAAGTTTCAGCAACAATAGAAGTGCAACAACTGGAACAGGAAGCTCAAGCAAGAGGCGAACAAGTAGACAAGGTAGAAATTAAAAAATTAACAGATATTACAAGTTTAGAATTAATTGAAACGGACTTAAAAGGGGAAACACGAGATGACATCATTGATGAAATGATTCAAAAGTTAAAGCAGGTGGGTGCATTATATTCAGTGACAGAATTTAAACAAGCTATTATGAACCGTGAGCAAGAAGGTACTACAGGAATTGGTATAAATATTGCGATTCCGCATGGAAAATCAGATGCTGTTAGGAAACCGAGCGTGGTATTTGGAATTAAACAATCAGGGGTGGATTGGAAGAGCCTTGATGGAACGGAAGCGAAATTAATATTTATGATTGCCGTACCAAAAGAAAATGAGGGAAATCAACATTTAAAAATCCTTCAAATGCTTTCTCGAAAACTAATGGATGACAGTTATAGAGAGCGGTTATTATCCGTCCAAACAAAAGAAGAAGCATACAAGCTACTAGGTGAAATTATATAGAACGGAGGATTATAATCATGACGGAACCATTATTTTTTGCACCTGTTTTTAAAGAAAGAATTTGGGGTGGGACACATTTAACCTCTTTTGGATATGAGATTCCATCAAATCAAACCGGAGAGTGTTGGGCTTTTGCTGCACATCAACATGGACAAAGTATTGTTAAGAATGGAAAATATAAAGGGCTATCCTTGGGGGAATTGTGGGAAAATCATCGAGATTTATTTGGAAATATGGAGGGGGAACGGTTCCCCCTTCTTACAAAAATTTTGGATGCCAATCAAGATTTATCTGTTCAAGTTCATCCCAATAATGAATATGCTAGCGTGCATGAGAATGGAGAATTAGGAAAAACAGAATGCTGGTATGTAATCGATTCCACTAAAGACGCAGAAATTATATATGGGCATCATGCGAAAACAAGAGAAGAATTAATGTCTATGATTGAACAGAAAGAGTGGAACAAACTGTTACATCGTGTGAAGGTGAAACCTGGAGATTTCTATTATGTGCCGAGTGGAACTGTTCATGCAATTGGTAAAGGGATTTTAGTATTAGAAACACAACAAAATTCTGATACAACCTATAGATTGTATGATTATGATAGAAGAGATTCAGAAGGGAATTTACGTGATCTGCATCTTGAAAAGAGCATTGATGTAATAGAAACTCCATTTATATCAAATCAGTTAATGGTTAAACATGAAAAAGTAGATGATTTGAGTATAACTAGCTTTATCAAATGTCCATATTTTTCAGTGGCAAAATGGGAGTTAGATGGATTAACTAGTTTGGAACAACAAAAAGAATTCCTTCTTGTTAGTGTAATAGAGGGTGCAGGTGAGTTAATTAAAGAAGGGGAGGACTATTCCTTTAAAAAAGGAGACCACTTTATAATACCTAATTACTTTGGAAGATACGATTTGGTAGGTAACTTTATATGTATTGTTTCAGGTATATGTTAAATTATATAATTTATTTATATATATTAATAAATGTATTATTTAAACACAAATTAACCAGTTCTTGATTTTGAGGAGCTGGTTAATTTCTGTGAAGAGTATTGATTTTAAAATCTTTTTATTACCTGCAACATTTAGTATTCATTTTCTTGTTATTTGATACTTGATCCATAATTTTCTAAAAGGGTAAAGTTATGGTTCAAATTGTGACAGATGTATGTTGCTACTCACATTTATAGAAAGATGTGAAAATAGTAATTAAGTTTAGAGTGTAAGAACGTAATTATATGTAATAGAATTGTAGAACTGTCGATGCATTCTGACCAAAACTCTTTCATAAGTAAGTAAGAGAAACTTATATTATTATTTATTTTTATGAAACATTGGATGTCAGATGTGTATTTATTTAATTGTACATTGGAATATATAAAAATCACGCAAACTCCAGATTAACTTCACACTCACATAGATAATGCGTTATATAATAGTTTTTAATGGTACACTAATGTTTATCTATTAAAATATAAATTTTGATACGGGATACTTGGATAAATAACTTCTCATAAGAAAATAATAAAGGAGAATAACTATGACAAGCACTGTACTGGAATCAAAAAAAACTAATATTACAGAAGAAGATGTTGAAATTTTAAAAATAATGGCGCATCCAATTCGTTTACGTATTGTAAATGAGCTAAGCAAGCATAATACTTTTAATGTTTCGCAGCTAACAAAAATTTTAGAGATACCCCAATCATCTGTGTCACAACATTTATCGAAAATGAAGGGTAAAGTACTAAAAGCTGAACGTAAAGGTTTAGAAATTTATTATTCCATTCGTAACAATAAAGCAACTCAAATTGTTGGCATACTTGGATATTAAACTATGTATACAATAGCATGAAGATAGAGTAGTACCTGAGTAAGGGTGCTACTCTTTTTGGATTCTATAAATACAACATGACAAATGTTACTTTTTCATAAAAGAACAAGAACATACTAGGAATTATGTTTTCCTACATTGAATTTAAACGTATATGCCATTAAAAATAGATGCCAGACACTTAGGATGTACAAAGTTAAAAACCACTCATCAAACCGCTGGAGGGATACAATGTCTTATAAAACGATACATACCGATTTTCGAAATGACTATACAAATGCTCGAGATGTCTTGTTAAATGAAGGGATCGTTGAAATTGGTCATGTTCAATATGAAAGTCAAAAAGGGCTGATCATACGTCCTGACTACGAAATAGAAGGAGAAATATATTTTTTTCGGGAATGAAAGCAGTGGGTAATACGATATATAGTGTGCAATTAGGCCCTTTTCATCAGTTAAAAGAGGCGGAGTACATTCTACTAGAAGAAAAATCTTGTATTACTATATAAATGAGAGATATAGCTATTAGCTAGGAAGAGATATAGCAAGTTGAGCGATGTTAATTTTACAAGAACCTGCTTACTTACTTATACTCCTTAAATCTCGAATTTTTTCAACAGCTACAACAAAAACGTAGTATGAACGAGCTGAAAAAATCAAAGCCACATTCGATAACATAAAACATGTACCTAATTAGTATTTAGAAGGTAAGTAGCATGCATCTTGATGTACTGATCTTAGAAGAATATCGAACAGTATTAGATACGAAGATTCAAATTTAGGTGACGATACTTAAACTACACGGTATATCAATTTGATTTGATATACATACGAAATACAATGTGACATACTTGTATTAAAAAATAAAGAAAAGTTTAACAATATCCTTTCAATGGATTCTTAACACAATTAATTGATTAAACTGAGTTTTTTTTTAAAGCAGCCACCTTAGCTACGTTATTAGGACTTTTAGGCTTTTTAGAGCAACTGGGAGCTGAGTCTAAAAAGGAAATAAAAAAATAATTAATTGTAAAACTTGAGGAACGTTCCTTCAACTGTATTATAATAAAGAAAGTAAGAAAAAGAGCCATAATCCCCAATGGCTGAGATTATGGCTCTTTTAAGATGCAAGAAGTAGACACAAGAGAAAAAATCAGTGACAAGGTACTGATAAATAGAAGAGACTTGTCACTGATTTTTTCTCTTTAAAAGTATACCACAAACTAGTTTTAATATTTATAGTAAATAAATTACAAAAAACCAATTCTTGTATGGTAGAATTGGTTTTTTATAATAAACATCGCCTAAAGGAGACTCGACTCTTTTTTTTAGTATAACATAAATTAATAGAAAATTCAAAATAAAAAATCATTAAACTAGAAATATCAATTAAAAAGATATAGCACATGTTACCGAGGTTCACTTATATAAGTTATGGTAAGCAGCTTATCAAAAAAAGTGCAGAAGGATGTTGCTAAGGACAGAACCTTTTGAAAGGAAATGTTCTATAGATGTGCAATTTTAGTGTGAACTTTTATGATATATGCGAAAAAACATGAACAATTTTGTGCATGCGTAATAAAAAGCTATGTCCTGTCTATATAAATATATGCTTGTCTAGTTAAAATGTGTATAGTATTTCAAAAAAATCGGCATTTATTGATAAATGTGTAGAGCGCCTTGAGAAGAAGATGCTTTTAAGGTGAGTATACAGTAACGACTATTCATTTCAATATATGTAATTTATGGGGAATTTGAAACAACTTTAAAACAATAGCTTGTTTCATAGAAAGGGTTAGTAACCAGAAAAAATAAAGAGCACCCTATAAGGGGTCTTATGACTAATACTGAGGTAACTATGCATTTTGTATGTGTTTTAGCAGATAAAGTGAATAAAAGAAGCGTTTGTGTTTAAATATTCCTGAAAACAATATTACTCTTACTGGTAAAGAGTACGATATATATAAGTTTTTTGAGATACAAAACATGTCATAAAAAATCATTCTTTAAAAAGGTTCTGTTGTGAGAGTAGGCCCTTTTAGGGAGAATAATATGAGTGGGAAAGCTTTCACATACATAATATATATGTATTTTTATAAATGGTGACAAGTTAATTGAAAGGATAAGAGCAGTTAGAGTAGACTAACTGCTCAATACAGAAAAGAGAAGAGAAGAAATACTGGGACAGATTAAATGATTTATGGCTTATTGCCTGTGTATAGTATGTGTTTATTATTTAGAAATATTCAGGTGTATCAAAGTGAAAAAAGAGTAAACTTGACCAAGACTAATTCCAGGAATGAATAGTCAAATAAACGGATTACTGTTGTTTCATTGTGCTTCTTGGTAATATTTGTTACAGTTTGTAGTCAACTTGTATTTACTACTACAAGTTGACTATGCTTTTTAGAAAGGATAATCAGTTTTCTGTATTTTAAATTAATTTGTTGCGAAATACGTACCTAGAGCGGCATTTGTATTTAATTGTGTTACGATAGTTATATAGTAGCAAGTATTGAGAATATATATAAATAGGGGGCTTGTTTCATGTATAACTTACAAGGAGATACGTATGAACAATTAAAAGTAAAAAAGGGGGACTGCACCATATTTTTAAAGAGTGGGGTTCCCATACGCGGGAAAATTCTTGCAACAGATAAATTTACGGTTCTTATGATGGTTCAGGGTAAGCAACAACTAACTTACAAACAAGCGATTTCCACAATTATTAGGTAATTCATATTCTATTTTTCGGGGGAGAGAGACAAAAAATAAAAAAAAGAAGATTGAATCAATCTTCTTTAAAAAAGGAATAGATGACAGGATAGTACCCAGCTCTTAATCAATTATAATTAAGTATACAAATATATTCAACTTATTTTGAATTTTCTCAATATTGATTATATCATTCTCAAATTATAATATAAGTAATTCTTTTTATTATTATATATTTGTTCTTTCCTGTTGCAGCGTCCTCGTTATAGGGATGCTCTTTTTTGTATAACAAATCCAAAATAAAAAAGATAAGACCGGAGAGGATCTTATCTTTTTCATAAGGAGAAAAAGTCAAAGACTTTCTTAACATTAATAATATTATATTCCTTACTTTATTTCTATATAAAACCTATATTTAACATCTATTTCTATATTGAGAAACAAATTATAAAATGTGCTATAAATTATTTGAAAATCCAATGCTGTAACAGGAGCTACGAAAAATAAGATTAAGTGTTCTTTATTTTATATACTTGCCAACCAGTATGAAGAATCAAAATTGGGGGAAACTATTGAATACTTAACGATAATTTAGGGGGACACAAAATGGATCATAACACAAAAGTAAAACTTGGAGATTACGTTCAATTTTCATATCGTAAAAATCCTAATTTACAATTAACAGGATTTGTAGTGACTGTTCTACAAAATACAATTGTTGTAGATATTACAGAAGTAATGGATATTGAAGTAGATGATGTTAGGCAAGTTGTGAAGCATGGGTATTATAATAAAATAGTTCCTACGCAGATTAAAAATAACGTTTCATAAAAAAGTGCTCCTATATAAATTTAGGAGCAATTTTTTATAGAAATAATCTTGAATATATTTTGTATCCCGACATCTCATCCAATTCTAAAATTTAGCTAGTTAGATAATACAACAGATTTAGAAAAATGAGTATATCTCCATAAAATTATATAAATACATTATTGATGTTCCGAAAAAACTACTAACAAGAAGTAAATTCTGAACACAATCATATTGACAATGATAATCATTATCAATATGATTGTAGTGTTAATTATTTTTTATTACTCTTTATGTAAGGGAGATATTATATTGGGAAAAATTAAGACGAAATATCTAAAAAGATTGGTTGTGGCTGCATCCTTAGTAGTTCCATTTAACGTGCTTGCTTCTCCAATAGTTAAAGCAGAAACGCCTATTCAAGTAAATACAAATCAAAAAGTTTCAGAAGGTACCTATGATGTAATCTTAAAAACATATCGGGATCAAACCAATGAATCATCTATCACATCTAATTACTTAAAGGAGCCAAAAGTTACGATTAAAGATGGAAAGAAAATTGTAACGGTAACCGTTCAGGATAGTGACTATTTTCAATATCTTAGAGTAGAAGATTATCGTACACCTGGTGTATTCCATGATGTACAGGTAATTTCTGAAGATAAAAGAAAAAATGGGACAAAAGTGGTTCAATTTGAGATAGGAGAATTCTCAAAGAAATATAATATGCAGATGCATGTTCTGATTCCGACCATGGGATATGATCATAAATATCAAGTTCAATTTGAAATAGATGCTTCAAATATGAAAGAGGATTCCAGCAATAAACCAGTTGATAGTAAAGAGTTAATACCCGATGAAAAGTTAAGACAACATATTAATCAATGGGTCTTAAATAGAGAGGATGCAAATGCACCTATAACAAAAGAAGATTTATTGGAAATTAAAGATATATATTTAGACAATAAGGAGATAAAGGATTATAGAGGATTAGAGTACCTGCAAAATTTAGAAAGTCTTAGCTTGAGAAATGCACAAATTAAAGATTTGTCAGTAATATCTAAATTGAAAAATCTTAAAGTTATTGATTTATCTTATAGTCAAATGAATGATATTAAACCACTTACTGAATTAAAAAAAGTTGAAGAATTATATTTGAGAGAAACTAAGCTTTCGGACTATTCGCCATTAAACGAGATGAAAAGTATAACACGGTTGGATTTAATAGGAAATAATATAGAGGATATTCGGCCAATATGTACATTAACTTCTTTAAAATCGTTATTTTTATCAAGTAATAATATTAGTAATATAACTGGTATTAACCAATTAACTAATTTAGAAGAATTGTCGCTAGGATATAATACAATCCACAGTATTCAACCAATTAGCGAATTAAAGAATTTAAAAGAGTTAGATTTAAAATATAATGAGATAAATGATATTAGTCCTTTATCTAAATTGGAACAATTAAACACTCTTAACCTGGAAACAAACTACATTAATGATATTTCAACATTAAGTATGTTACCGAATTTAAGTAATGTAAATTTAGATGCAAATGCTATTTCAGATATTCGCCCATTAAAAAATATAAAGCGAGCAAATATCCAAAGGCAAAAAATCTTTTTGAATGAAGGAAATATAAATGAGGCTCAAAAAGTACAAATATTTGATCCAGCGGGGAATCTACCTAAGAGCATTAAATTGAAAGAAGAAGATGGAACAGTTACAAACGGGGTCATAAAATGGAAGACCGCAGGGGAAAAAGAATTTACATTTGAAACCAGCTTTGATGCAGGTGGCTATTATCCAATATTATTTAATGGAACAGTGATGCAAAATGTTGTAGTTAAGAAAGAAACTCCAGCAACCTCTTTTTCAGATGTACCTAATTGGGCCAAAGAATCCGTGGATTATTTAGTTAATAAGCATATTATAAATGGTTATCCAGATGGAAGATTTGCACCATATGATCAATTAACACGTGCACAGGCTGCCAAAATTATTGCAAAAACTGTAGATTTACCTGTAGATTCATCTGCTAAACCAACATTTTATGATTCACAAGATCACTGGGCTGCACCTTACATCGCTGCAGTTGAGAAAAAAGGGATTATTATAGGAGATGGAACAGGAAAATACAATCCAGAAGCAGCTATTACGAGAGCCGAAATGGCGACTATTTTAGTAAGAACATATAATCTTAATACCAAGGTGAATTCCAATAATAGCAAACTTATATTTTCAGACTTAAAAGGCCATTGGGGTGAGGACTATGTAAATATTCTCATTAATAAAGGGATTTCTATTGGTACAGGATCTGGATGGGAACCTGATAGATTCGTAACGCGTGCAGAAGCAGCTCAATTTGTTGCAAAAACAGATAAAATGAAATAGTAATATATGTATAAATTAAAAATACTGGCACATTGTTTTACCACCAGGTACATATCGTTCAGAAATGTGGGGGAAGAGTACTTATACGGTGACAAACATTAAATCCAAAAACTTCAAAATGTCTTCATGATTCTTTAATTAACTATAATAAATAACCCACTCAATTCCAATTAAGTGGGTTATTTATTATAGTCTTAATTTTCAAGATATTTTTTAAGTTCGTAAGCATTATATAAATTATTATCTATACAAGATTGTACTGTTATTTTCAACCCTAGGATTAGATGTTCTATTTCTTCATCCATCAAAAAATTACAATTCTTCTGGTACAAATGTTTTACAATCTGTTTCTTTACTATCTGATGCTTGTTTACCTGTATGACTAATTACATAAATAGCATCTGCATTGCACTTGTTTCCGGAATTCCAATATTTACAGTTATTTACCTCACAAAGAACATCTCTAGCCATTACACTACACCTCCTTTATTAATTATTATTTACAGCGTTAACCCAATTAATACTTTTTGTGTATGATAACCACTTGTACATGATTTGAAACTAAATGACGTTTTTTGTTTGACAGCATTGAAAATGTCTATGGAAGAAATACCGTAATTATATAGTTCCTTCTTGTTATAAGCCATTTTTTGTAATACTATATTTATAAATGATAATGATTATCAATATTAGGAGGGGGTTTTATGAAAGTATTAATTTCTGGTGGTGGTATTGCGGGACTAACTTTAGCAAATTGTCTTTTATCTAATGGTTTTTCTCCAATTATTATTGAAAAGGCTCACTCGTTTCGGTCGATTGGGTCCGTAATTAGTTTAAGAGGAGATGCGATATTTGTTCTTGATAAATTAGGATTATTAGAACAGGTTAAAAAAAACGGAGTCATAGTAGAAATGAGACAATTTGTTGATAAAGGGGGACAAGAACTGCGCAAAATCGATTTTAGAAAATTTCATATCCAACAGGGTGGTTCAATAAGTATTCACCGTTTTATATTGCATGAGATTCTTTATGAATCCATAAGAAATTCTATTGATGTGAATTTTAATACAACAATTCATTCCTTCCATCAAAATAGCGATCAGGTTGAGGTCACCTTCCATGATGGAAGGAAGGAGTCCTTTGATTTAGTCATTGGGGCAGACGGTATTCATTCAGTTACACGTAATTTATTAATGAAAGAACAATATATGAAACAGCTGGATATAGGTTTTTCTGTGTTTACTATACCAAGGCCTACTCTTACCCCTGAGAAATTGAAGCAAAATCAAACTTTAGAGACACTGTTACCAGGATGTTATATTCATTGCGGGATGGATGATACTTATATCTGGGGAATGTTTATATATAAGAATAAACATCGAGAACAGTTCCATAATAAAAATAATAAAGAATTCTTATTAGAGTTATGCAAAGACATTGAGTGGGGGATACGTGACGTTATTGAAAGTATAAATAACGAAAATCTTATTTTTCAAGATCAAATGACACTTGTCCAGTTACCACAATGGAGCGATGGACGTATAGTATTATTAGGCGATGCGGCTCATGCTATGACCTTTATGTCAGGAACTGGTGGTGGGAAATCTATGCTGGGGGCTTACAAATTGACTCAAGAGTTAATACATTGTCCTTCTCACAAAGAAGCCTTCTATAACTATGAATCTTACTTAAAATATGAAATTGAAAAAATACAAAAAAAATCTATCAAAGCAGCGAATTTTTCTTCATCTGACAGTCATATAATGAGATATTTCAAAGTTGCAATGTTAAAGTATTTTCCAACCGTACTTATGAATAGCATATTAAAAAAATTATTTATTGTAAAACCACAAAATTACTATAATTTATGACAGATCAAACAAATTACCGAATTATAGTTTAGTAACGTTTAGAGCACTTAATCAATACTATTTTTAATAGTGAGATATTTTACGTTCATTTTTCTGCTGTTTGAATGTAAGCAGTTATGGGTGTTCCTACAGGAAATGTTTCTGTGATATCTTTTGTTGTATATGTTCCATCTACAGATTGAGTTTTAGCTGCGATGAAATCAGTTTGATAGGCACATCCTGTTGAACATATTAAAAAAATTCCAGTAATAATACTTGCACAAGTTGTTTTTACAATTCACAAAATCCTTCTATAACTGTTCATATTGTCAACCCATTTAGGATAACAAATTGTATATAAGAAGTTTGTTAGTTTATACGAGTCGTAAATCAATGAAAATACAAATATTTTGGCAGTTTTTGTTTCAAACAAAAGAAAAGACACCCTAAGGTGCTTTCTGCGATTTGAATCATTAGCAATATGGTATTGAATGCCAATCCGATTATTGTTTTACCACATTAAGTAACTTCAGTTATTGATAAATAAAGAAAAGCGTTATTTTTATCGGAAATGGCAGGTGATTGACCAAATCACCTGCCATTTTGCCTGAGGAGTAAAACTCCGTTTTGAAAGAGTGTAGCTGACTCGTAGATAGTATGTGTAATGTGGAAAAGAATATTCGTAAAGTAGAATTAAAAAGAACCTGTTGTTTATAACAAACAGGTTCTGATCAGAGCCATAGACTCAATTACAGGAACTACAAATCTACTGGGGGGTAGTGTAATTCCTGATTAATATTAAGTTATGTTAATGAAATCTAAATATGATTAATCAAATGATAACTAAACAAAATTCTTATTATACGAGTAAAAATAAAAGAACCCGTTTGTTATAAACGGATTCTTCCCTTAAGGTGTGCAAGGAATACAAGGTAACTGGCCTAGGGAAACCTGTAGAATTCCTTGTGCTTGTAATGTATGCAAAGGAATCAATAAGGTGAATGAATTTCAAACAAAAGCATTATTTCGCAACAAACGAAAAAGAGCACACATATAAGCATGCCCTTTGACAAGAAAGGTAGATTTCTATGAGTGGATGCCTCCAATCGCTAATGAATATCCGTTTTCATTAAATTATATGTGAATTTTAATTAGTAATGATTATAAAAAAATTATAGAAAAGAATGCATAAGAAAAAGTGCCTTCGAACAGCGCTCTTTCCTGGATTGAATAATCGAATAAGCTAATAAAGAAAGGTGCATCAAAATACCCTTTATAGATTATTCATCTTCACATAAAAGGTGATAAATTTAAAAGGACAGCTAACGAAAGTTAACTGTCCAACCCTTAAAGAAAGGGAGGAATTAATGGGTATATAAAAATTCCTCTACCTATATTGTTAACGAAATATTTAGTTTTATTCAGGGAGGGAAAATAAAAAGCTAGGATTTCTCCTAGCCTAAAAGGTATTCGCACACAGTAGAACAGCTTTTATTATAGTATTATTCAAAGTTTATGTACAACAGTAAGTTAAGGGAGAATCTACATTTACTAATAAGGTAGGTGAAGGTCTCATGAAACAGAAAAATCCAAAAGTTGTAATCAGATTTTCATGAGTAAATTTTTAATATTGTATGTTTTGCTAAGACCCATGGAGCTTGTCATTAGAAAAATAAAAAGCGTCTTGGGAGAAAGACGCTCGAAATTGAATGTACTGTAACGACTATTCTTTTTAGTATATGTAATTTATTAAAAGAATGGGACAGTGAAAACAAAATTGTTATTTGAAAGTAAATAAAAAAAGAGCACACGTATAAGTGTGCTTCTAGACTAAAAGGTTTGAATGTATGAACTGTGGAGTGCCATACACAATAATATATGCTTGGCTAATTAAAAGGTGAAAAGATTTATATAAAAACGCTATTTTGTACTTAGTAAATGATAAAGCAGCTAGCTCAATGAACTAACTGCTTTATCATCCAACAGTGACGATATCCACAATACACTGTAACGTAATGTTACAGCTATAGTATGAGAAGAATAAAAAATATTATGTGAAAAAAACAAAATAAAAACCTCATTTTGTTATAAATAAAAGGCGGTTATTTCTAAAATATCTTGCTTCAATAACAGGACATCAAAGTTTATATTTTTTGAACATAAGATAAGTAAACCTCAATTACTTAATCAGTAATAATCTTGATAACTGTATATTAAAATTTCATTTCTATTCTTTTAAGAAAAACTTAAGAAACCTCCTCGATATTTGTTAAGAAATACGATTTATAATGAATTTAAATTAACACCATAGCAATTACATGAATTGTTGTATTATTTCCAGCAATATGGTTATAATGCTTAATTCTTTTGCTTATGGTAAAGAATTATTGGTATGCCGCTTCTATATAAAATACTTTAGCGAGTAAGTGGTAGAATGTACGTTCGAAAATGATATTGGAGAAAATTTTGTGAGTAAAGAAACGATACTAATAGTAGATGACGAGAAAGAAATTCGAGAGCTTATCGCTATTTATTTAAAAAGTGAAGGCTATAGGGTTCTACAAACCAGAGATGGAGAAGAAGGCTTAGAGCTATTAAAGAAAAATGAAGTACATTTAATTGTACTTGATATTATGATGCCAAAAATCGATGGGATCCATATGTGCATGAAAGTTAGAGAAATAGAAGAAATGCCTATTATTATGTTATCAGCCAAAACGCAAGATATGGATAAGATCTTAGGGTTAACAACTGGAGCAGATGACTATGTAACAAAACCGTTTAATCCATTAGAGCTCATTGCACGAATTAAGTCACAGCTTCGTAGATATATGAAAATGAAAAGTAGAGTAAGTGAACAAAACGAAAATGAAGTCGAAATTGGAGATATTAAAATTAATGTAGCAACTTATGAAGTAATTGTTGCAAATCAAGAAGTGAAACTAACCCCCAGAGAATTTTCAATTTTAGAATTGCTAGCCCGGAATCAAGGAATGGTACTGAGTGCCGAACAAATTTATGAAAGAGTGTGGAAAGAACAGTCTTTCCAATCTGATAATACCGTTATGGTACATATTCGGAAATTACGTGAAAAGATAGAGGAAAATCCAAGGTTACAATGAGAATGACTTTCAATATAGTTTAATATGTAATTCTGTATACATAAGGTGGCGATATAAGACAATCTATCTGAGATTTAGAATATTCTTAGAAGAAAAGGGGGACAAATTTTTAAAACCATGAATGGAATTGTAGCTGTTTTTTACATACGTTGGTTTTATAAGTAAGTATTTCGTTGAGTTTATTTTTGTTCGTTTGCTTTAAATGAAATATTTTAATGTTGATAAAGTTTTACAATTTGGGATTATTAAACAAAAATGAGATATTGTGTGTTATACTAAAGGAGCAACAAAGCAAACCATCCTGATAATATTGTGTATATTTATCCTATGTATGTCGTTTGTATTAGAAATGAGAAGTCTCTTTAAAAAGGGGCTTCTTATTTTTGTATGGAGGGGTTATTACAGATGATTAATATCAAATTTTTTTAATTACTATGACAGGCATTGCTTTATTTTTTTATATACAACATGCCGGAAAACCAACGAAAAGAAACAAATAGATATTCTTTGTGGTGGTATTTTTATTTTTCTTTTTGAACTATTTATTTCTTAAATATGTATAGGTAAATGTAGGTGGGGATACGTTTTTTATAATATATATTTTTTAAAGCTATGATAAGGATTTAAATAAGTAATATGATGAAAAATTCCTAAGGTGAAAGTTGTATTAGCTAGTGAGAAAGAAGTATGTTATTAAATATTAGGGGTACGAGAAGGTAAGGAATCCAAGGAAATGTAGAATATAAAAAGGAGCCGTTATTCGACTCCTTTTTATATGAGATAGCTTAATTATTGAAAATATTACCTACTGAAATACTTTTTCAATTGTAGGCATAACAGCTATTGGTGGTAGGGATTTAGTCCATGCAACTGCATATACATTTAATTTCTCACCTAATGTGTAGTTTGCACCATCTGAAACAGGGACCCTTAAAATCTTATTTTGAGAAACTAGATCCCACCAATCATGTTGATAAGCAAGGGCTTCATCTTTTGTAGATGTAGCTGCAACTACTAAATAATTGTTCTCTACTGAAATGACATATCCAGTAAAAGGTTCTTGTTCTTGGTTCTGAATAGAATAAACAGGAATGTTGTTGGCGGAAATCTTGTTAGAATCTGCAAAGGCCGATGTTAATCCGAATGTAAATTAACAATTCTGTCAATATAATTCCAAAAATGTTAATATTATCTATTAATGTAATTGAATTTGTGTTATAATTCACTAGGTGAACTATTATTGTTCATTTCATCTCTTGATGAACGTATGCCCTTCCTTAATTGTAAATATGTTCAATTTTATTGGTGAAGAGGGGAGATATCCCTCTTCTTTTTTTTATGGGATTTTTGGGAATGAACAGAAAAGAAACCTAAAATAAGATATATTCTGGTCAAAAAATTAGAGGAAACCAATTCATTAAAGCAGTAAAAAAGCGTTTTAATGAATTGGTTTCCTTTTTGTTTTAAAAAGAGAATATATTTTCTCAACAGGACAAATGGTAATTAGCTATAAGTATTAATTATAAGGATAACAGGAAAATAGAAATAAATAATAAAGGAGAATGCGAAATGATAACATTAATATCTGAAAGAAATCTAGCTGAAATCCAAGAAGATGATGTAGATGTATTAAAAGTAATGGCACATCCTGTTCGATTACAAATTGTAAATGAATTAATACACCATAAAATGTGTAATGTTACACAGTTAACGGAAATATTAAGACTTCCCCAATCCACTGTTTCACAACATCTATCAAAATTGAGAGGAACCGTACTCCGTTCAGAAAGAAGAGGGTTAGAGATGCATTATTATATAGATAATGCTAAGGCACGTCAGATTGTTGAAATTTTAGGTTTGTAGGTTAATAATACGTAAAAGGTTTCCTGTTACAAAGCAGGAAATCTTTTACGTATGTATAACTAATTGTGTGATAATATCATACCGTAGAAACTACCTAACAATAATTAAATTTAATAGCTTGTTTTATCTTGCCACACATAATTTAACACGATGTATAGGTATAAACTTACAAAAAAGGTTTTTAAATAGAAATTAGATATAACAATGGATAATTGTAAGGGTATTAAAGAAACTAATGAAATAAATAAAATGAAAGAGAGGCTTTAGGTATGGTACTAGGGTATCTCTTTTTGTTTTAATAAGGTTAATTTTATTAGTATTCTTAAAGTGCCTATTGCATGTACTTTCTTATAACTTAATACTAATTTAGTATTAGACTACTGTATTAGGTTGAATGAAGGAGTTAATTTGCTAAATATACTATGTTGTTCATTTCCTTCCTGATTCATACTGGCTTGATAAGTTGAAAATCCTTTATACGTTTTTCTTTTCCATTGCCATAAGCCATTATTTTGATCGAATTCACCATAGTAGTGATTGTAATCCAGTTTGTTCCCAGTGTTTCTATTAAAATTATTGCTTATAAAAATACGGCTATTACTTGCATAGATTTGGTTATTGGTAATTACATTGTTCCGGGTATCGTAATTTAATTCGATTTGGCCACTCTCTTGATCTTTTGTATCATTTTTATAAATCACATTGTTCATAATCGTGTTATTTTCTGCATACCCTTGCTTACTGTCATATCCACCAATTGCAATGCCACTCATGGTATTATTAGATATCGTATTATCTCTAACAGTAATTTGGCTTGCGCTTTTTCCCGCATGTTCGCTGGCCACGTCAATACCAAGGTCGTTTTCATAGCTTTGATTTTGCTCAATTATAATGTTCTTCCCGCCATCCACGTAAATACCATCAGCTGAGTATTCATTATAACTAGTATTATTAAAAGATGAATTATGATGGACAATATTGTTACGAACGGTTCCATTCCTCGCCTGATCTAAAGCAGCCACTGGAGATACTCCTTTATGTCCAATAAGAACAATTTCTATATTGTTGTTATTATGTAATTTGTTATTGGTAACTTCAAAGGAATCTGCATTACCATTTATTATTCCAGCAGATGGACATGTATTTATATTAGAAAAAGATGTAGAAGATACTTTTGCAGTTAATGGAAAAATTAAGTTTATTCCGAATGCAAAATTAACACTACGTCAATTTGTTTCAAAGAAAAAAACAGATGGACAGTTCTCTAGCCCATCAGAAATTTTTGATCCTATAAAAACAACACAGGTTAAAAATTATAATAAAACTACTTCAACTGCTAATTATAATTATGATGAAAGGTATGCTGTTATTGATAATGTAACAACAAGTACCTTTTATGTAGGTTCAAAGACAAGTAAGGCCTATCCTCACCCTCGTGTTGGTGTTAATGAATAAGAAGCACCTATATGGTATCTAGAAAATTCTAACCCGACGCTTGAAGGGAACTATGGAATTGTTTATGACTTTCAATTTAAAAATGCGGCAGGAAAGAAAATTAGAATTAAGCCTGAAATTATATCAGAAAATGATAAGTCAACTGATCCAGAGAAATGCCGGCCACTAGCATTTTATTCACAAGTAACGTACTGGACTTCAGGAAGTTGGAAAAGTACAACCAAATTAACTAAACCTGATCAATATCATTATATAACTATTCAAGCAGATCAACATGTGAAATTTATATTACCAGGAGGTAATAATGGCAATAGCCTTTTTGAAATTATAGAATAATGTTTTGGAAGTTAGAATTAAATAAATAGACAGAGTCATATTGTTGATGCCTATTTTGATTGAAAATGTAAGAGAATAAAAAAATCGTCAGTTGCTTTGTTAAAGGCTGACGATTTTTTTATATAAATTTCTAAAGAGTGTAAAATTAAAGAAATTAAATAGGTATTTGGGACTATATTTGTTTTAAAGAGATTGAGGTGAATCTAATTTCATTGAATCTATCATAATTTTAATATTTTTTGAATTACCTTTAACAGATAGTTTCACTTTTTCAATTTCCAATGTTTTTGAAAAATCTTCATTTCCTATTGAACCAATTAACTGATCTAATTCATTAGTCCATGTAATGTTAGTAGCTTGAATCATTGCCTTGATCGTAGGTATATCTGCGTAGCCAGTATACATAATTCCATTAATTGCTTTTCCGTTTTCTCCTAACATGACACTTACCCATTTCATATCTTGATCTAATTTATCTACTTCTTTAGGGTAATAAAACCTATATGTATTGGATTGCTTTTCTCGTTCAAGATTAAATGGAAGAATTTCAATACCTTGTGTTGATAAATTACTCTTAATTTTATTATAGTTCTTTAAATATTCTTCTACTGTCATATGTTTAAGTGCAATTTTTTCTTTTACATCCACTGGTTCTTTTTCGGGTGCTTCTATTTTGTTGAGAGTATCTTTGTGTTCTATATCTGTGCAACCTAAAAGGCTAGCCGCTATCAGAAAGGTTACGAGTATAAGTATTTTCCTTGGCATAAAAATCTCTCCTTAAGTGATATAGGGAAAATGTCGAAAGAGTTGATATTCTTAACAATTTCGGCATTTTTTAAGTTTGGATACTTAATGTTTTTTATAACGAAAAAGAATCATTTATATGATCTAATTGATTTAAGAAAGAACAGTACAATTAGTCCTGAAATAAATAATAAGACCCCATTTATTAATAAGATTAATGGTGGACCATATATGTCAGCGAAAAATGAGGAGATTGCTAAAGCAACTGGTGATGCAATACTCGTAAGAGAACCAAGTGTTCCAAAAGTCCTTCCCTGTAAATCAGGATCTACCTCAACTTTAATAATCACATTGACAAGCAATGTACAAAATGAAAAAAGTATTCCTAAGAGGAGAATTAATGGTACTGCATAAAGAACAGATGGAGCAAAAGATAGCCCTACAAAGATTGGAGCTAGTAAAACCATGCTAAGGATTATCCAC
Source organism: Bacillus cereus group sp. BfR-BA-01382 (assembly GCF_022663475.1). Classification (NCBI taxonomy): domain Bacteria; kingdom Bacillati; phylum Bacillota; class Bacilli; order Caryophanales; family Bacillaceae; genus Bacillus; species Bacillus cereus group sp. BfR-BA-01382. The sequence goes on along the minus strand of NZ_JAKUFQ010000010.1, from coordinate 40,228 downwards.
CAACCCCGTCGATGTAACTTATTATCAAAAAAGATAATAATGCCTGCACCTAACATATAACCTATTGGAATGCTAGATTCAATTATCCCAAATTCAATCGGATTTGCCTTCCACACTTTTACAGACATTACTTGAATAAGCATTAATGAAGCAGTGAAAAATGTGATTAAAGTAGGCGAGAGTATAATAACAGATTTAGCAAAAGGGTTCTGCCATATATACTTGAATCCTGCAACAAGGTCCTCCTGAAATGAATTTTTGATTCCTGTTTTTTTTGTAGAATTAGGAAACTTTCCACTTAACAACACTAAAATAGCGGATAACATAAAAGTAACTGCGTCAACTGAGATAGCAATGCTACCACCAAATGCTGCAACTACAACTCCTCCTATTGCTAGCCCTGAAATACGGGATATATTATCTGCTACATTTAATACTCCAGTAGCTTGTTGAACTTTGTCTTTTCCTACAATATCAACTAAGGAAGCATGGAATGCAGGAGACTGAAATAATCCTGCACAAGAAGTAAGGGCGGTTAAGATAATAATAAGAATGAAGGGAGTACCGGGTATTGCAATACAAAATGCGATGCTTAGTATTAAAAGACTTCTTATTATATCTGTTATCCACATTAGTTTTCTGCGATCTACCCTATCTGCGACAGTACCTGCAATGGAAGAAAACAACATGCTCATGACCATATGAGTTATGGCAATTGTAGACATTAATTTGGCACTTCCTGTTGCTTGCAGTACCCAGAGGTTTAAAGCAATACTGTGAAATGAATTTCCAAACATTGATAAGGTATAACCTGTAAATACAAAAGTAAATGTACGATTTTTCCATAATGTCTTTTTCGAAGAAGCAGCAAGAGCGGAATCTAATTCGACCCGTTGTTGCATAGTATTGTCACCTCACAAATTTAAGTATTTAATTTATAAAAATTTGTTTGCAAACTAATAGTGGTGAACATTAGTAATCAAGTGAATTAGATGATTAATTAAATGGAATCTAATTGTAAAAGAGCTATATTAATATAAGATATTGTTATTTTGAGGTAAAAACGGTAGGTATGAAATGGATTTAAGTACATAGATGTTGGAAAAATAAAACGCAATATAAATTGACCATAGAAATCTTAGAATGTAAGTGGATTTAAATTGTTATGAAATTAAATTACGAGAAAATATCTACTAATGGCATTATTAAATTTGTAGAAGTACATCTTTAATTAAGAAAATTTCAAATAGCATTTAGGAAGGAACATTTTAACTGTACAATACTGTTTTAAATTTTATATAAGATTTTTACAAATAAAATATTTCTCCAGATTATTTTGAAATTTCTTTACGGCTTTCCCCTAGGTTTTTAATCTTTGTAAGAGGGGAATCTATATTTATATTTTATAGTTTATTTTGGAATATAAGATTGGTATTAGTAGTATAAATAGTATTTTTATTAATAATCTAGTATTTATTTTTAATACTCCTCTCCGCATAAAGTTTTACCAAATATTTTCAGGTGAATATTACCAAATAAAAAATGTTTTGTCTATGTATTTTATTGGGGCTATATTTTGTAAGCATAATTCTATGTAAGAATTTTCTATATTCACCCTTCTTATATAATGACATTTTTTCCCTTACTTCGACATAAATCAAATGGTACAGTTTATAGGACAAATATAGAAACCACTTGTAGACATTATTTTGTATAAAAAATTGAGTCGAAACATGAGTTACTAGTTAGGGGGCGAAATATATTGTAACTATTTTTCAAATAGTACTTAAGGGTAGAGTGCTAAATGTTTGAAAATAGCTGGTAAATGCTTCTATGGGATGGAGGTTGTCATTTGAAAGAAAAAGATAAGCTTAAGATGAAAAGGAACAACGTTAATTTCTCTAAAGATATAATATATCAAATTGTAACTGACAGATTCCATAATGGATGTCCATCATATAATCCAAAAGGAGAGTTATACGATGAATCTAGGGAAAATAAAAAGAAATACTTTGGTGGGGATTGGATAGGGATTATTGAAAAATTAAATACAAATTATTTTACTAAACTAGGTGTGACGTCATTATGGATATCACAACCGGTAGAAAATATCTTTACACCAATAAATGATTTGGTAGGAAGTACTTCATATCATGGGTATTGGGCTCGTGATTTTAAAAGAACAAATCCTTTTTTTGGGACATTTGAAGACTTTCAAACCTTAATAACAACTGCTCATGCAAAAGATATAAAAATTATTATGGATTTTGCACCTAATCACACTTCACCTGCATTACATGATGATGTAACCTATGCTGAAAATGGTAGATTATATGATAATGGATTGTTACTTGGTGGATACGATAATGATTACAATCATTATTTTCATCATAATGGTGGGACGGATTTTGAAGAATATGAAGATGGAGTTTATCGTAATTTATTTGATCTTGCAGATCTAAATCACCAAAATATAGCTATTGATTTGTATTTTAAAGAAGCTATTAAACTATGGCTAGACCAAGGGATAGATGGTATACGAGTTGACGCAGTAAAACACATGTCATATGGCTGGCAAAAAAGTTGGCTAAATTCAATCTATAATTATAGACCAGTATTTATTTTTGGTGAATGGTATATCAATCCGAATGAATATGACCATAGAAATGTTCATTTTGCAAATAATAGTGGTATGAGTTTATTAGACTTTAGTTTTGCTCATAAAGTGCGTGAAGTTTTTCGAGATGGAATGGATTCTATGCATGGGTTACACAAAATGATTAAAGAAACATATCAAATTTATAATGATGTAAATAATCTTGTTACTTTTATTGATAATCATGATATGGACCGTTTTCACATTAATGGACAAAGTAAACGTAGAATAGAACAATCATTAGCATTTTTGTTAACTTCAAGGGGAATACCTTCTGTATACTACGGTACAGAGCAATATATGGTTGGAAATGGAGATCCGAACAATCGTGGTCAAATGGAATCTTTTGATGTGAATACAGATAACTTTAAGATAATACAATCTTTATCTTCGCTTCGTAGTTTAAATTATGCACTTCCATATGGAAATACCAAAGAAAGATATATAACGGATGATATTTATGTATATGAAAGGTACTTTGGAAGTGATGTGGTATTAATAGCGTTGAATCGAAATTTAACAGAAGGATATGAAATAAAAGATGTTAAAACACTTCTTCCTTCTAGAGAGTATACGGACATATTAGATGGCCTTTTAGATGGTGAAGCAATTAGAGTTGAAAATAATAATATAGATTCATTATGGCTTGGACCTGGGTCAGTACATGTTTGGCACCATAAAGGAGTAAATAGTATACCTTTAATAGGAACTGTGGGACATAAAATGACAACAGTTGGTCAAATAATTTGTATTGAAGGATGTGGCTTTACTTCTAAAAAAGGATCAGTATTATTTGAGGAAAAAGAGGCGGAAGTTGTTTCATGGTCATATATTAGTATAAAAGTAAAAGTTCCAGCAGTGAACGATGGTAAATATGGAATTACTGTTGTAACAGATACAGGAACTAGGAGTAATATCTATAAACATGTAGAGGTCTTAAATACAAAGCAAGTTTGTATTCGATTTGTTATTGAAAATGGATATGAAATACCAGAGAGTGAAGTATTTATAATAGGGAACACATATTCATTAGGAAATATGAATCCTTGCAAGGCAGTAGGGCCATTTTTTAATCAAATAATGTATCAATTTCCTACTGGCTATTTTGATATAAGTGTTGCGGCTGATACCTTGCTTGAATTTAAATTTATTAGAAAGATCAATAACAAACTATTTATTGAAGGCGGGGAGAATCATAAGTATCAAACTCCCGGTTTTGGAACTGGAGAGGTGGTTGTAAAGTGGCAGACTGCAGAAAAAACCATCTTGGTGGAGTCTTAAATATATGAGTCTACTTTTTTACAATTGTAATTAAAACGGAGGATTTCATTCTGGTAGCTAAAACAAAATCTTATACTAAAAAAATCCTCTTAAAAGTTAATAAAGGATAAGGTTTTAAAGCTAAAAAATTTGAAGAGAACTGTATTAATGCAAGTGAAAAATAGAAAGTTGGAGGTTACTATGGAACGAACTTCTAAAGTGATTACGATTGAAAATTTTCATTCTGAAATACTTAAGAATAGTAGAAAATTATTTATATATTTACCACCTGGTTATGAAAGCAATTCGGATCAAAAGTATCCTGTATTATATATGCATGCTGGGCAACGATTGTTTGAACCAGTAGTAAAAAATGATGAATCATGGAATGTTCATAAAACGACTGATATGTTAATTTATGAAGGTAAAATTCAGGAAATAATCATAGTAGGTATAGCACATAAAAGAATTATAGAAAATAATGAGTTTTGTCATTTCATTTCACCAGATAAACATATAGAATGCTCAGGTTTATTATATGAAAAATTTATAATCAATGAGGTGAAACCTTACATTGATGAAAATTTTAGAACATTAACTAATGCTGAAAATACAGCTCTAATAGGGTCATCAGCAGGTGGCTTATCAACTTATAATATTGGTTTCCGCAATCCTGAAGTGTTTGGGAAAATTGGGATGTTATCTCCATTCTTTGTGAAAGTTGAAGATGATCATTCGGAATTAAAATTATATGAAATGTATGAAGGAAAAAAAGACTTGAAAATATGGATGGATATAGGTAGTGCGGAAGGTTTTTTCTTGGTAAAACATGTGAGAGATATTGCAGAAACTTTATTGAAGAATGGTTACAAATATAGAGATGATTTAATTTTTTATCAGGATCCAAATGGTGCACATTTTGAGAAAGACTGGGGAGAACGTATGCATCTACCATTAATATATTTCTTTGGAGATGTTGGTAATATAGTTAATGTTACATTAGATGGTCGAGATATAGTTGGATTAACTGGAATGAAAGTGAAAATTAATCCAATTGTTACGTACGATAGTGGTTTTGAAATGAGTGTTTTAGATGGCGTATTTTTAGTTGATAACTCAGATGTGCTAGAGGTTATGGGGGATGGAACAATTATACCTAAGAAAATAGGAGAAGCCGAAGTTACCTTTGTGACAAAAGGTGTAAAAGGAATACCTAAAAAATATAAGGTAATAGAAACATTATCAGAATTTGTAGATGTTTCTGTAACAGTCGAAGTACCTGAAAATACACCAGTTGGTGAACGAATTTATATGAGTGTAGGCATGATACTAGATAGAATAGAAAAAAATCGTTTTGCAGGGAATTTTAAAGTACCAAGGGACCTTGCATGCAGGTTTAAGTTTTCAAGAGGCTTTAGGCTCTTTGAAGTGGATAAATTAGGACAACCTATTCCAAATAGAAAATTTAAAGCTACTAAGGACTTACAGTTGAATTATACTGTTGAGAACTGGATAGGGCTGTAAAAAAATAAATACGGGGTGAGTGCTGTAGTGAAAATGAAAGAATTAATTCCAACTTTTGATGTCCCTTATTATTATTCATGCTATATACCAATTCTTCACGATAAATTAAAAAGTATGGGTAGCATTAGTTACATGAGTTTAATAGCGAATGAAGAGTTATATAGTATACCAGCATATCGTATGGATACTATCACATCGGTACCTTCTGTAGCAAGATATACACAGTTGTTAGAATATAATCAAACATTTCTTGTGGAAAAACATGTATATTCTAATTTCGAAAAGGGGCTTCAATATATAAAAGAATGTTTGAATCGTCAAGAAGTATTTATTGCCTTAGGAAGCACCTTTTTTCTACCATATAGTAATGATTATTTGAACCCCAAATTTATAAAAAGTCATATAGATGTCCATACGGATAAATATGTTACAGACCATTACCTCGCAATTAACAAACTTACAGAAGATAGAGTATTTGTTCAAGATCCAGTTCCTAATAAATTTATGGGTGAGATATCAATGGAGGATTTCCATTCTTTTTGGAAAGGAGGAAAAGCTATACCTGAATTGGCTCAAGCAAAAGGTATAGAAAGGATTTCATCTTACTCATCAATTGATGTAATTATACAAGAAAAAATAAGCATGGAAAATCTTAGAGATATTTTTTTAAGAACACTAAAAAAAATATCAAGTGAGTATGTTCGAGGTTTAGTTATGCAAAAAAACAATAAGATATATTATTTTGGTAAGATTGCAGCCCTTGAACTTAAAGAAAATATAAATGAAGATTTTCATAAACAAAGAAATATGTTCCCTTTGTATTTGAAATGTTTATTTGATATGAGATGGAGTAGATATTTTTTGTATGACTTACTTATAGACATGAACGAGTTATTTAAAGATAAATTTATTCATATTACTAGTGAGTTAATGAATATAAAACAATCATGGGAAAGACTTTATAAGATTGCACATATTAAATTATTAAAAAAAGATAGTAACTTAAGTGATCTCGAATCTTTTAATTTGATAATGATGGATATTATTAATAGAGAGTGTGTCTTGCATGAGAATATTTTATTTCTTCTGCAACATAATTATAGTCTTCAATCTTAATAGGGAAGAGATAATTGGGAGAAGTAGAGTAAGGCTACTACGTATACTGACAAACTTTATCAGTAGAAGAAGTGTATTTAGTGTTCATGTTATACAGTACTAGAGTTGCTGGAAGGGAATCTTCATAGTAAAAAGATGATTCATAAAAGGAGTGTATTTACTTGAAAGGTACAAATAAAGAAAAAATTATTCAGATTGTATTGTGCTGTGTTGAAGAAGTGAATGAAAATTTTGAAAATAAAATTGATCTTGAAAAAGGCTTGAAAGCACATCTTTATGATTGGGAGGGGTATTTAGATTCGTTAGGGCTGGTATCTTTACTGGTAAGTATTGAACAAGGCTTAGAAGATGAATTGGGTTTATCAGTTGATTTGGTGAATTTAGATACAATGTCACAACATAATAGCCCATTTAAAACAATAGAAGCATTAGTTGCGTATATTTTAGAATGCCAGGAACAGTTAAAATCTCTAACATAACAAAATATTAAAGAAGAACATTTAAAAGGAGGTTAGGTATGTATATTGATTTTTTATTTGAAAGGTTTGAAATGAATAAAGAATGCGAAGCCATTGTTTGGAAGGAGAAAACCTACACATATGAGTGGTTTCTAAATCAAATAAAGATTTATACAAGGGAGTTAAATGAACATCGAAAGATAGATTATACAACAGTCGCTTTGGAAGCTGATTATTCTCCATACTCTATAGCAATGTTTTTAGCACTTATTGAATTAGGATGTACTGTAGTACCAATCTTAAATTCTTTGGTTGACAGTAAGAAGGAAGAATACTATGAAATAGTTGAATTAGAAAATGTAATTAAAGTTGAAAGCGGAAGCTTTGAAATAATCAATAAACAAAGGGATTACATTCAAAATGAATTATTATTACAACTGAAAAAGTTAAAACATCCAGGATTAGTATTGTTTTCATCTGGTACAACTGGACGTAGTAAAGCAATTGTACATGATTTTACATTACTTCAAAAGAAGTACAGTGTCGCAAGGAGTGCAAAACGTGTTATACCATTTATGTTATTTGATCATATTGGAGGGGTTAATACTCTCTTCCAAATTATTTCTAGCTTAGGGTGTTTGGTAATAATTGATGATCGTACCCCTAATCGAGTATGTAACATGATTGAGAAACATCAGGTACAAGCTTTACCTGCATCACCAACTTTTATAAATTTACTTATACTGAGCGAGGTTTATAAAAAGTATAATTTAAATAGTTTACAGACTATTTCTTATGGATCAGAAGTTATGCCTGAGGCTACACTAAGTAAAATAAACGAAATATTTCCTCATGTTAAAATTACACAAATGTATGGGTTATCAGAATATGGGGTTTTATATTCGAAATCTAAATCTAATGACTCTTTGTGGATCAAACTAAGTGATGAGAATATTGAGTCAAGAATTGTGGATGGAATGTTGCAGATTAAATCAATGTCTACAATGATTGGTTATATTAATGCTCCAAGTCCATTTACCAAGGATGGCTGGCTTATGACAGGAGATATGGTGGAAGTAGATGGAGATTATATTAAAATTTTAGGAAGAAAATCAGAGATTATAAATATTGGCGGAGAAAAAGTATTTCCAGCTGAAGTTGAAAATGTAGTACAACTAATGGATGGAGTAGAAGAGGTTGCTGTTGTTGGTGAAAAAAATGCAATCACAGGACAAATGGTTAAGGCTGTGGTTAAATTAAATACAAATGAAAGTGTAAGTGAATTTAGAAAGCGATTAAGAGAGTTCTGTAAAGATAAACTACCATTATATAAGATTCCACAGAAAGTGGTATTAACAACTGAGAAAATGCATACAGAGCGTTTTAAAAAAGATAAGAAGGTATTTATGTAACCGAAAGTTGAAGTCCTTTTTATACAATAATTTAAAATTAAATTATAAACCCCTTATATTTTGAAAAGAAATTTTCAAAATATAAGGGGTTCTTTTTGTTTTTTTCGGATCTAAATTGAGTAATTAATATAAATAAGCTTCTCCGCAAAATAAGAATTTACGTGTTGAGGAGAAACTTTATGTTTACAGAGTTTGTTGTTGTTTATTATTACAATTCGATAGAAAGCGATCTAATGAAATAGATTGACTTTTATTTACTACAAAAAATAAAGAAACAGCCAATAATAATAACTAAAATTCATACCCTCCTATAAATCCTTGATCAAATTTTACAGTAATAATGGCTCCTACCATAAGTAAAGAAAATAAGGTTGAAATAATTCGTGTACAAAGCCCCAGAATAACTAAAATTCCACCCACTAGTTCAAGAATTGCTACTGGATATGCAAGCCAATCAAATATTCCTAGGCTGTTGAAAAAATTTTCTGTATAATGAATGCCATCTTGAAATTTTATGAGTCCATGTGCAAAAAAAGTTAACCCTAATACTAATCTAATAATGAAAAAACTTAACTCATTTTTGTTTGACAATTGATTTTCCTCCATTCAATGATTTTGAAGTCCTTTTAGCTATAGATTTTTCCTTTTCCTTATTCTAATTATCTATATATGATATAGAATCAAAAGACAGTATATTTTTTTGCTTTGCAACTTTACTACTTGATCACTTTTTGTTTATCGGAATAAGGTTCTATCCTTTTAATATTTATTTCTATATCATGAAGTGCTGTATTGTTAATGGATCCTTCAATTATTCCAAATGTTTTATTTAGGATGTGACCAGCACTTTTAAACCCAACATAATGTCCACGAACCATACGTGGAAAACATGCACCAAACATGCCTTGTACTGTTATAATTGATCGGAAATGTAGAACCTCAGTAATTAATGTTCCTATCATTGCTATTTTCATTTTACTATTTGGAGGTACTTTAATAGAATGTTCAATTGAAGGAGAGGTATGAATTGCTTTTGAATTGCTTTCTCCTACAAAAGTTGAAATATTAAATTCATTACCCGATTGAAATTTACCTGCAATGATAAGATCTGATTTTAAAGTTAAACCTGTAATAGATTTCGAAGTCCAAGATTGTATATTGGCCCATTGTTCTTTTATTGTGACTAAAATCTCTTTTTCTTCATTATTAGGATTACATACAAATTGTTCCTGTAGGGTTATTTTATCTATTGAAGGTTTTTCAAGATCTCGAAATATAAAAGGTCCCAGCATTTTATAACAAGCGTGATCATAACATTCAGTAATAGCGGGTTTATTATGAATTGGAAACGTCTCATTATTTACTGCAATTTCATCAGGAAGTATTCCATAAAGATCTTTAAACGCGTCCATTATGGAATCTGTAGTTGAATCTAATGAATCTAGATCTGAAAAAGATAATTTTTCTTGTATAATCATACTAATGCTCCTTGCCTATTTGTGTATTTTATTTGTTTGATCGTGGTCAAAAAACAATAAAAATATGAAGAAGAGATAAATTAATTAATAGTTTGACAGATACAATAATCAATAACTTTTGAGAATAAATTCCATTTTCTGATGGGGGATTCCTATCAATTAATACTCGTTAGAAATTTATAAATATTTGATTGAATTTTAGGGAAATAGAGGTTGTTATTGAAAATCAAACTAAGGATAAAGTTATGGAACGCATTAATAAACGGATTATTAAGTATGGAAAATAATGGATAAATAGCAGAGAGATGAATACGAATGAAAGAAAATCTTGTGAATCATAAAGAATTTAAGAGTTAGAGATATAAATAACAGCACAGATAAGGTTGAAGAAACGTACAAAAGGTTATATTAACTCTAGCTAAATGATAAAAGCCCTGCAGGGGATGCAGGGCAAGACTAAGGGTATTGAAGAATTGTCGATTCTATAAGTAAAGGACTTCTTGGAATGTTATAAGTTTAACACGTAATATATTAAAATAATATATAAAGATGTTACGTAAATGTGAATGTAAAGAACTCAGATGAAAAACATGAAAAAGTTGATAATCCATAGAAGTTATAAGGGATTATGCTTGTAATGGAGTCTTTATATAGTAAATAAGACAGGCTTTTGTTTGTCATAATATCCGTGAATCTAGTAGAATGCACCGCCTAATAGACAGGTTCCTGGATATTACGATGCATGAAAGCATCAAAAAAGCCCGTACAGAAGCACAGGCCGGTTGAAACACATATCGGTAACTAAATATTAACAGAAATACTTAGTAAGTACTATTGAAAAAATAAAAAACTGCTTTTCCCCTAAGACGGTTTGAAGAAAACACATATAATAAAGCACTTATATTATACCAAATATTTTCTCGTACCTTAAATTAAGGAGGAATGTGGAAATGATTGAAAATCTAGTGTTAATTGGCAATCATCATGATTCATCAGCCAATAAATGCTATTGGAAATTGCGAAAGGTATTCTCAAGAGATTTATTAAGTTGATGAGTATTTTTATTTTGATGGTGATTATACACATAACTCAACGGAATGAGTTGACAAAATAAAATTGCTGAAAACTTTTAAAGAAGTGGATATTGTAGTAATTGTTGAAAAGGTTAAAGATAAAAATTTTGAAAAAGATGATGTGCAACTTCATTTAGTGGAGATTACTATTAATGTTAAAGGAAAGAATATCGGGTATAAATCGGCTTCAGCTAGTATATTTATTGATTTAAAAAGTCTATCAATAAAGCTATTCAATATTAATATATAGTATATATTAATCATCCAACAGAAGTGCTTTTTTACTTCTTTTATAGAATCTACACATTAAATATATATTTATACGCATTGCATTGTTACTACAAGCTAAGAAATAGTAATAAAAAGACGGTACTGATGAAACAGTATAAAAATAAAAAGAATCCTAATAGGGGTAATTCTTTATGAAAGTTGAGCATGACAAACCTCCTTGGATATATAGGATATTTTAATATATTGTTGGTCTATTTAAAAGGAAAAACATAATTTTGTACATTGGATTGGAGGATATCTATATAAATAGGTAGAATCTAATTATTTGGTTCACATTTTAATCCAAGGGGTACAAATTCGATGCGACATGAAAAGGATTTGTTGAAACAATGGAAGGCGGATTTGCAAGCTATTCAAGAAGAGAAAAGGCTGAAGAAGAAGGCTAAGAAAAAGAATAAGAAATATAGCATTCCAGGTAATACGGCTGACTTCATGGATGGTAAGAATACTTATCGTAAAGATAATGGGGTATGGAAGCAAAGAAATAAATAATGTGAGGATAAATAAGTTTGATCAAGTTTATAGCAATTATAGGAGGCGCTGTCGTAAGCTGAGAGGCGTCTTGTTTGTTGTTAATATTACAAACAAATGCACACAAAATTAAGATGCCCAACGAGAATGAATAGATCTTGCTAAACAATGTGACGTATACAACTGTTCATATTATTAGGCGTTGGCTGTATCGTGTTTGGTATTGTTATTATGTAGAAAAAAGAGAATGGCGAGCATCTAAATAGGATGCTTTTTCTTTGTTATGTAGAAATCATAAATTAAACGTGAAATTAAATGAGAGTTCACTTTATATAAATGTACTTTTTATCTTTACCTTATTTTAATGTTCCGTATAAGACAGAATCATTATAAAATAAAGGATTCCATATAAAAACTTACTCTATAGAAATTTAAATCCCTAATCCCATAGGGTATTTCTAGCATAAAGAGAGAATATCGGGATCAACGAAATTCAAAAATAGAAGAGCGGTGATTTCCTTATCTAAAAAAACACAAAGAAAGTTCGCGCGAAATACCAATTTTACGAATAATAAGATGTATAAATAAAAATCTAATACGGTATTTAGGGATTTCGAGCTCGTTATCATGTAGATCTGTATATTGGTATGTATCTATATAATTCATGCTTTATATAGAAATCATTAAATGTTAAGTTAGTCATTAATATTTTTTATAGTAAATTACATTTTAATTTATAAGATTATTTCTTAAGTTCATCTAATTAACCTCTCATAATCATGCTTAAATTAGCCAATTCATGTTAGATACCGAATTTTAAACTGTTTTCATATATTGATTATTTGTATGAATTTATATATAAAAATTGTTTTATTTTACATACATTTATATGTAGTTTTTACACTAATTTTTATAGCTTAATACAGATTTATCACGTGCTTATCTATAATTTTATTAGAATGACTACACTATCCTTATTTAATTTCGATTATATTCTAGCATCCCATAATTTAATTATGTAAATAAGTATGTGTAAAAATTGAATTTAACGCGAACTTGTGTTCGTATCCATTTTCTGTTATAGTATATATGAGGTGATTTTTATGGATTACAGTAAACAACGTCAAAAATCAGTACATCGTAAAAAATTATATGAGAATTTAAATGAAATGCCCTTTTACATAGAAGAATTTGTGGAGTACAAAGAATTGCATGATGCCTCTCCCTCCACCCTACTAAATTATGTATATGATTTTAGAGTCTTCTTTAATTGGCTATTATCTGAACAAATTATTGAATTTAAGCCCATTAAAGACATATCCTTCTCTGATTTGGAGAATTTAAAGAAAAAAGATATTGAGAACTTTATGAGATTTCTAAAACTACAACAAAACATGCAGAATTCCTCTGTTAACAGAAAAATTTCGGCCTTAAAGTCTTTATTTAAGTACCTCACCTCCCTATCAGAGAATGAAGATGGAGAATGCTATTTTTATAGAAATGTAATGGCTAAAATTGAAATACATAAAGATAAAGAAACATTAAATGCTCGTGCAAAACGTATGAGATCTAAAATATTCCATAATGATGATGATCAAGAATTTCTGAATTATGTTAAGTACGAACATGAAAAATCTTTAACAAAACATCAGTTATTCTATTTCCTAAGAGATAAGGAGCGTGATGTAGCTATCCTCTCCCTCTTTCTTGGTAGTGGTATTCGTGTAAGTGAATTGGCAGACCTCCGCATGGAAGATATAAACTTAAAGGAAAGACTAATTGATGTAATCCGAAAAGGAAACAAAGAAGATTCCGTTTGGATTACCCCAATTGCATTAAATGATCTTGAAAAATATATGGAGATTAGAGATAACAAATATGCTCCAGGGAAAGAATTACAAAATGTATTCTTATCGAAGTATAAACATACTGCACAGCCTCTTTCTGTTAGGGCTATCCAAGATATAGTAGAAAAATATACTAAAGCCTTTGGCAAAAAAATGTCTCCTCATAAATTACGACATACATTGGCAAATAAGTTATATATGGAAGAAAAAGACTCATTACAAGTGATGCAGCAACTTGGGCATACCAGTCAAGATACAGCTTTGCTATATACACAACTTGGGGAAACAACTATTAAAGATAGTTTAGGCAGAATAGGAAAGAATAAAGAATAAGGGTTTAGCAATTTTGTATTGCTGAACCCTTATTCTTTTCCCTATCCAAAAACAACAAGGGTTTAAATATTATATATATTTCTCTTGAAATGTAGTTTTATTATATAAAAAATACATAATATAAATTTTACATTAATTGGTTTATAAAACATTTCATATTTACTACATTTGCTTCTTTTTACTATTTAATTAGATATAATATTTGTATCAAATGTTTTGGAATTTACTTTTTCTCCATCTATCTTCATATTTATTTTCTGTTTCGGATTTGCTGTTACCACCCAAGCATTCGGTAAATAACGATCTTCATGTGATAATGTAGAAGGTGAATTTATAACCTTTCCGCCTAAATATAGCGTAGCAGAAGAACCTCCATCCATAGCCATTGCATTTACTGCTCCTTTTTCATATAGAATATCTTGACACTCTTTTAACGTAGCCCCTATACTATGCGTCTGTCTACCGTCAATGACTAGAAACATAATTGTACCATCTTCTTTTTGGGCCATAATACTTCGCGGAGCAGAACCCCAACCACCGTCTCCTTCTGTAATCATTTTTTCTCCATTTACAATTAACTGTGGCATAAATCCTGCTGCTGAAACGATTTGTTTATCCAGAAGTTGTTCGGTAGAATAATTTCCTGTTATCATTTGCCCAAACTTTGTTAAACCCGTAATAATTGTAGGGGTATTTCTATCCATATTCGTATCAATAGCTTTCCCATTTTCTATTACTATGCCAGTTGCAACATTTCCTCCACCCCTTCCTGTTTCATCAGCAAATCCACTTGCATTCACAGCAACAAGTGCATGATTACGTTTTGCCATTACACTAATTTTTTCTCCCCTGTTAGCACCCTGTGTTCCTTGATGGCTAACGAGTTTAACATTGAAAGGATTACTAATAGTGACTAACTTTCCTTCGAATAGAAAGCGACTATCTTTATTACTTTTAATTGTTTCTACATCAATTTCTAATGGCTGACTTTTTAATTCTTCTAATCTTTTTCCTACTATTTTTTTATAAATATGCTCATCACTGTTTGACCATTTCGGATGATTAATTCTATCTTGCAGTTTATCTAGTTCCTTTTGGGATAGGAATGTATATTTCGCATATTGTGGATGCTGAGAAGTTAGTATACTCCCAGCGATTGTTATACGAAGCTCTCGGCCATAGCTAGTACCAAATAATATTCCTATGCCAATAATCATTAAAATAGAAAATAGAAGCAAGATTCTTTTGAAGATTTTCCTTAGATGTTTCATAGTTTTATCCTCCAGCATTCATTACATTCAATAAATCCATTAAAATATTATTTATCTAAAGACAAAAGTGTTTGATTTTCTCATTACTAAATTTCCCACTATATTTTAGTAATCAAGGCAAAATACTTATTCCAAATTTGTTTTTTTTAGTGTATATTTACAAATTTAATAACGTCTTTGCAACCATGAAATAAATTACTAATCCTGTTCCGTCAACAAATGTTGTAATAAATGGACCTGAAACAACTGCAGGATCCAGTTTTAATTTTCTTAGAATTAAAGGTAAAACAGCTGCAACAAGAGAGGCCCAAATAACAATAAATAATAAAGTGATTGCTACAACTTGTGCAACTTCTGTTCCAACACCTAACATATAAGCACGAGTGAGTCCAGCTACCGCAAGTGCAAGTCCAAGAAGCATACCAATTGCAAGTTCCTTTTTCATTACACGGAAAATATCTTTAAATTTCATCTCTCCAATACCAATTGCACGAGTAATTGTTGCTACAACCTGTGTTCCTGTATTCCCTCCAGTACCTACTAATAATGGAACAAAGAAAGCAAGGGCAACTACAGTTTCAATTTCGTCCTCAAAATACTTTAATACTGTACCTGTATATGCCTCAGCAACAAAAAGAAGTAATAACCATGGTAGACGTTTTAAGAAAATGCTCCAAATGCTAGCTTCAAAGTAAGATTGATTTAATGGTTCACTTCCGCCTAACTTTTGAATATCTTCTGTAGCTTCTGCTTCCATAACATTCATTACATCATCAAATGTTATGATACCAATCATTTTATTATTTGCTGTTGTGACAGGTATTGCTGCTAAATTATAATTGAGTAGCTTTTTTACAACTTCTTGCTGATCAATTTCAGCTTGTACTGAAATTACCTCTTGAATCATGATAGTAGATAATATCTCTTCATCTGGTGCTAGTAATAACTCATGTATGGAAACGATTCCCTTAAGATAACCGTGATTATCAAGAACATAACTATAAGATATTGATTCTACATTTTTAGAATTTTTCCTAATGTACTTTAATGTCATTTTTACTGACCAATTTCCTCTAACTGCAACAAAATCACTTGTTACAAGACTTCCCGCCGTTTCAGGTTTGAAAGTCATCAATTTTTTCACGTTATGTTTTGTAATTTTATCTAGATACGCCATTAATTTAGCCTGTTTTTCCGGATGAACCGCTAGAAGTAAATCCACTAATTCATCAATCGGTTGTAAATTTAGCAACTTTTTGGCTTTATTTTCAGATAAGTGAATTAAGATATTATATTTTTCTTCTGCACTCATATATTGAAGAATTTTAGAGCTTTTTAATACAGGTATTGTATTTAGTAATATGACTTGATCTTCAATTGAAAACCGTTTTACTTCTTGCGCAACATCATACGAAGGAAGACGTAAAACCTTCTCTGCATCTAAATTTTTTGGGGTTACAAGTAATTCATTTAATAATTTCTTCATGTTAACTCCTCCTCATATTGCTAAGGGAGACTCTAGAGTTTCATGAGTGGTTTTGTTTTATTTTATCTGTCTTAGATTTTTTATTAGAGCAATAATAGTTACATTGCAATCAATTCATTAGTTAGAATTACCTCCTTTTCGAATATAGACAAGATAAAAATAAATAAAATTAAACAGAAAAACCTTTACTCAAAAAGGAGTAAAGGTTTTTTCACAATACAAATAAATGATTATTAAGACCGCCCTGCCAAAATCACAGAAGTGCCTTTCTATCAAATCGTATACCACTCCCTCGTTGAGTTTTAGCACTGTATAGCATAGGTTTTTATAACCAGCTACATTAAGAAGGGCCTTAATCCGACCGTTCCTGTTGACCCATTGGCGTCTCTCGACATTTTTGGGCAGCAGCGTTTCTCTATACAGGAGCCTCACCTAACAAAGATTATTGAATTACTTCAAAATTTAAACCAGAATTTAATATTTGTCAACTCACTTTCAATTCCATTCTTAAAAAAAATCTTCTTTTATGATTAAAATCTGCTTTACTGTTTATCAAATTTATATGGTTAAACTACTTAATCAAACTATACGCTACAAGTCTAAAATATGTACTTATACGGAATTATTACATACATTTTCTCACAACATTTTTCAAAGGATCATAACGCTATAAAACATATAATTTTAGCAATACAGTTACTTGACAAGAAAAAAATATATATTTATGCTTGCTACACGAAACAAATACATAAAATTTATATTGCTGAACCTGTTAGGTGAGGCTCCTATACAAACACAGGCTATTGCCCAAAAATGTCGAAAGACGCCAATGGGTAGAACAGGAATTGTCGGGTTAAGGCTCTTCTTAAGATAGCTAAGTGATGAATTGTCATTACTTTACGTTGTATAGTGCCAAAGCTCTACTAGGGGGAAAAGCCTTATTTAGTCATGCCATTTTAAATCCCCCTAGTATGTAACTAGGGGGATTTTTGCGTAAGAAAATAGGGTGTAAGCAATAAAATCTGCCTAAACAAAATCCTATTTAGTAATTGACGAGAACAAGATTTTATTCATTAGCAAATGTAATATTATGCTTTGTTTTAAATTAGGAGGATATTAAAATGAAAAAAATATTAAAACTCGATTATCTATTGCTCCTCCCTCTATTCATAACATGTACTTTAGGTATTATCATGATGTATAGTGCGAGTTCCATTGTAGCTGTCCAGCATTACGATTATAAAAGTAGACACTTTGTTGATTCTCAATTAACAAAGCTACTTTTAGGAACAATAGGGTTCGTAGTTTGTGCTATACTCCCATATGAAATATGGAAAAAACGAATAGTCTCAATCTTTATTATGGTTGGGGGGATTTTTTTATTAATTATGGTTTTATGGAAAGGAAAAGTGGTAAATAATGCTCAATCATGGATCTTTGGAATACAGCCAGCTGAATTTCTTAAATTAGGAACAATACTCGTAACAGCCCGTTTTTTTGCATTACGACAAGAACAAGCTAAAAATAGCTGGAGTGGTAGCGGAAAACTTTTATTTTTTTTAGCTACAATTTTTTTTCTCATCTTTAAACAACCAAATTTAGGATCAGCAATTTTAATATTAGGTATAGGTTTTAGCATATTTCTTTGCTCAGGAATAAATATAAATCTACTAATCAAAAGAACTTCCATCGGTTCTATTTTGTGGTTCCCTGTTTTATATTTTTTAATTCAATATAGTTTGTCAGAAGTTCAAAAGACACGTATTACTACGATTTTCAATCCCTTTTTTAATGCACAAGGAAATGGATACCAGCTTGTAAATTCTTTTATTGCCATTGGCTCTGGAGGAATTACTGGTCTTGGATTTGGAAATAGCATACAAAAAACAGGTTATCTTCCGGAACCACATACTGATTTTATAATGGCAATAGTTTCTGAAGAACTAGGATTTATTGGTGTATTTATTCTATTGGCTGGAGTTTTGACTATAGTACTTCGCTCTTTAAAAATTGCACAATTATGTGTAGATCCATTCGGCAGTTTTATAGCAATTGGTATAGGATGTATGATTGGTATGCAATCTGTTGTAAATTTAGGTGGTATTACGGGACTATTTCCTCTTACAGGTACTCCATTTCCATTTGTAAGTTTTGGTGGAAGTTCTTTAATGGTCAATTTAATAGCAATAGGAATATTACTTAACATTTCAATTTTCAATAAAATAAGATTCCATCCTAGAAATATTTAACTTATAAAGTAAGCAAACAGTTTTAAGTTTATCTTCCCTTTTTATTTAGCTAGGTGTTTTAAAACATGCAAAGGCATATGTCGTTATAGTTCTTTAGCAAATCAAATTAGCATTTTAGTTATCCCATTAAAGGGTGCTTTAAAAAAATAATAAAAGCCTAATTTCTCCCTTATTACACTGAGAAATTAGGCTTTTATATTTAAATTTTCTTAACTTTTTAAATCCGTATTTTTTCTATTTCTATTTAGAGAGTGCTTTGAATTTTCAAGAACGTAAAGAATTTAATATGCTTTTATGCATATACAATAATGTTTGAATTTCTGTTTCCTCAAGCTGTTCTAATGCTAATGACATTGCTTTATAGGAAGTAGAATTTTCAATAGATTTTTGTGATATTTCTTGCCCCTTCATTGTTACTTTCAATTTTATCTCTCTACGATCTTCAGATGAGGGATTTCGTTCGATTAACCCTAGATTGACTAATTCATCCACATTTACACTCACGGTACTCTTAGGTACTGAAAGTCGTTCTGAAATACTTTTAAGGGTAATATTAGGAATTCCATAAATTGTGTTTAAGATCCCCATTTGTTGTACTGTTAATCCTAAACTAGAGGCATTTTGATTTCTTTGTTTATTGCTACAAATGACTGTACAACTTCTGCCCCTATTTTGAGGCTTTGATTTTTTTGTACCATTGTAGTAACTTCCTCTCTTTACATATAGTTCATCTTTGTATTATTCAAACCTGAACTATTTTATCATGGACTTCTTTCAGAGAAAAGTCAATTAACCAAATTCTATATAAAGCTGCTTAATTCTAAAAGAGGATTTTGTCACATTTCCAATAAGCTACTATTTTTTAATTTTTGATTAAATAATTTAATAATAACTACATAAACTAAACTTACTTGTATCTAATAGGAGTGTATTAGTTGTGGAAAAAAATTCTATATTCCTCATTTTTTTTATAATTTCTCTTTGTTTCAAACCAATATCTATTTATGCTTTTACAGATAGTCGTAAGGCATATGAAAAAACAGGAAAGGTAATTTGGGAAGTAAATACAAAGGAAAAAATAGTTGCACTAACATTTGATGACGGTCCTCACCCTGTTTTCACCCCTCAAATACTTGATATATTAGCTAAATACAATGCAAAAGCAACCTTTTTCGTAGCAGGTAATAAAGTAAAAAGGTTTCCAACTATTTTAAGAAGACAAGTAAAAGAAGGACACGAAATTGCTAATCATACTTATAATCACATTTATGATAAAAACCTTACTGCAGCTAAATTAACATCAGAATTAAACAAAACGGATGAAATTATCAAACAAATTACTGGGTATAAACCAAATCTGTATCGTCCAGTTGGAGGGTTACATAATGATTTAATCATTAATACAGCCATACAAAATGGTAAACTTGTGATCTTATGGTCGTGGCATCAGGATCCCCATGATTGGAGAAGTCCAGCAGCTAGCAAAATTTCGGGGCATATCATAAAAGGTGTGCAGCCTGGAAATATCATTCTACTTCATGATTGGAATGGTAGCGAATTTTCTGAGATATCTCAGACAGTTGAAGCATTAGAACGCATCCTAATCCACTTTAAAAACAATGGTTATACATGTGTCACCGTATCTGAACTGCTCTATCGTTCCGTAAAAATGATCCCCTCTATTTTTGACCCTTTTTATCAGTGAATCTGGGTTTATTTACTTTCTTCTTTTTAAATCTATAGTACTATAGTCTTTTTTATTACATTTAGAGATATTATAGACATTTTCATAATGATTAAATCAAGCTGTCGATATCTTAATTTCAAACAAACTTTTAAAATATTTTATCGCATAGAATAGACAATATGTAGTAGACATCATTATTATCTATTTCTCGTTAAAAGATGTTACTTTTAGAATTAATAACGGCTGTATAATAGGGTTTATCGGTACCAATGGCTCTGGGAAAACCACTACAATTAAAGCAATCCTTGGTCTAATTTTAAAAAATTCTGGGAAAATTAATTTTTTAGGAAACGATATGGATAAGCATGAAAGAAAGTCCAAAAACAAAATTGGTATTGTGCTAGATGAGGGATATTTTTATGATGGATTAACATTAAAAGAAATGAAAAATGTCATTGCTCCTTCTTATACTGATTGGAATGAACCCGTTTTTCAAGATTACATTATACAGTTTAATTTAAATCTAAAACAGAAAATTTCTAACTTATCCAAAGGGACGCGAATGAAATTTGCAGTTGCTTTGGCTCTATCCTACCACGCAGATCTATTACTAATGGATGAGCCAACAAGTGGCTAGGATCCATTAATACGAAGTGAATTAATGGATATTCTCCTTAATTTTATGAAAGAACTGGGAAATAGCTATGCTAATTAACTTAGTAATAAAAGACTTTATGTTAGTCAAAAAATATTTTCTAATTTTACTCGTTTTTGCTGCTATTGCTCCTATTTATCTTTCTACACAATTACAATTAAATGATGGCGGCCTTGTTAACTTTCTTTTAACAGTGATTTTGATGGAATATATTCTGTTCGGAACAGTATCCAAATATGAGGATCAGTACAAGGGAGCTGCTTTACTTTGTGCAACTCCATATACACGAAGCGCATTTGTAAAAGCGAAGTATCTTTTTCTTTTTGTAATTTTTATCTGTGCATTCATTATCCGTGTATATCAGTAATCGCACCATCAGGTATAGAAAACCTAAGTGCTAGTGCTCTTGGAATAACGTTTCTAACTCTAAGTATTTTATTTGGGATACTCCTTCCTGTTCAATTTAAATTTGGTTATGATAAAACAAAAGTCATATCACTTTTAACTACCTTTTAACTACCTTTTTAATACCTTTTGTTGCTCCTACTCTTATACGAGGTCTACAACCAAGTCAAATTGATTTTAAAATTATCTTTCCATTCTCACCAACTGTCCTAACATGGATGCCTTGTTTTAGCTCAATTGTTATTGGTCTTATATCAATGCTACTATCTCAAAAAATATATGCAAAGAAAGATTTATAATTTAAATTTTCTCCGTGATTAACTTATTTTATACCCTAAAAACCTTTTATATCAAAGTAAGCAAAATTTTAAAGTTCACTAGATTGGAACATTTATTTGAATGTTAATATGCTAAAATAGTTAATGTACTGTTAATCTTTCAGCGAATGTATAATGGCCTTTGTTACGATTTAATGTATAGTTGTAAAATAAAAAACCACTTCCTTAAGTAGTGGTTTTTTATTTTACAGTTAATACTTTATAAACGACAAGTTTCAAAGTAATTAAAATGAAACTTACTAAAAGAATAAAGCTATATTTACTTGCTGATTTTATATAAATTAAAATGATTATCTACTATCTAATTGTTCCTTATACTCTTTTAATGCTGCTTTCCAATGTCTTAATGGTTTTAATCCGTTCAGGATAATACAATCTTTGCTTAACACTGAATATTTAGGTCTATTGGCTGTTTGCGGGAATTCTTTAGTCTTTAAAGGAATTATATTGATATCTGTATTGAAGTCTTTAAAAAATTCAACTGCAAACTCATACCACGAACATACTCCTTCATTTGTCGCATGATATAGTCCAAATTGATCTGTCTCTACTAACTCCTCAATAAAGTTTGCTAAATCTATTGCATAGGTAGGTGAGCCAAATTGGTCTGATACTACACGTACTTCACCATATAGACTTGCTATTTTTCCTATTTTAGCAATAAAGTGACCATCGCCCTTTCCAAATATCCAGGACGTTCTAATAATAAAATGTTTCTTGGTGTATTTTTTTACGAAATGTTCTCCAGCCAATTTCGTTTCTCCATATATATTTAATGGATTAGGAAGATCTTCAAGATTGTATGGTGTATGCTTTTCGCCATCAAATACATAATCCGTACTAATATATACAAATTTACATTTTATTCTCCCTGCAGCTTGAGTGATATACTTGGTACCTAATACATTTACTTCATATGCCAACCCTTTGTCTTTCTCTGCCCCATCTACATTTGTAAATGCTGCACAGTGTACAATTACATCCGGCTTTACTCTATCAATGTAAGAGCAGACCTTTATTTTATTTGCAATATCTAACTTGGTTCGATTCACACCATATAGTTCGTGATGTGTTCTGCTGAGTACTTGCATTAAAGTTTGTCCTAGTTGTCCATCTACTCCCGTTATCAGTATCTTCATTTTAAAATACCTCATTTAATTTATGTAATTTTTAGCTAGTAGCAGTTTATGTATGTCGAACAATTAAGATGACTTCCTGCCATCTCTTGTCCGAAGCCCATTCATCTCCCACCTACTCACTTCGCGTTCCTTGAGGAAGGAGCCTTCTTGCCTAAAATTATAAAATTCATTCCCACCACGTACGGTTATCGATATACCACTTAATTGTTTGAGTGAGTCCATGATCAAATAGATAGTGTGGTTTCCAACCTAATTCTTCTTTCAACTTAGTAGCATCCATGGCGTAACGTCGATCATGTCCTAAGCGATCTGGGATAAATGTAATTTGCGATTGATCTTTATTTAGGAATTTGATTATTTTTTGTACAATATCTAGATTTGTATATTCAGTATCTCCTCCGATATTATAAATGTGCCCATCTACTCCACCATGAAGAACTAAATCAATAGCTACACAGTGATCCTCTACATGAAGCCAATCTCTTATATGTAATCCATCACCGTATAGAGGAATATCTTTATTATTTAACGCATGAGTTATTGTTAATGGTATTAATTTTTCCGTGAACTGATAGGGACCATAATTATTGGAACAACGAGTTATATTCATAGGTAAACCGAATGTCTCATGATACGCTCGTACCATTAAGTCCGCACTAGCTTTACTTGCACTATAAGGACTATTAGGAGCTATTATTGAATGCTCTGTAAACGCACCTGTTTGAGATAATGTTCCATATACTTCATCTGTAGAAATTTGTACAAACTTTTTCACTTTTGTTTTATATGCTGATTGTAATAAGGCTTGTGTACCTAATATGTTAGTTTGAACAAAGATATGGGGACTTTTAATACTTCTATCAACGTGAGATTCTGCTGCAAAATTTAATACATAATCAAATTTCTCTTTTTTAAATAACTTATCTATGAATATTTCATTTGAAATATCCCCTTTGATAAATTTATATTTCTGATTTGATGATATTCCCTTGAGATTAGATAAATTTCCTGCATATGTTAATAAATCTACATTTACAATTTGGTATTGAGGATATTTCTTTAAAATGTAACGAATAAAATTACTACCAATAAAACCTGCCCCACCCGTTATTAATAATTTCAATTAAAATCATCTCCATAAACAAAGTTGATATTAGTATCTTTTAATCTAGGCAGTTTTCTATCTTTTTCTGATAAAATTGGTTGATTAGTTGGCCAAAATATTCCTATCGTTTCATCATTCCATAGAATTCCCTCTTCATGGTTAGGGGAATAATACTCATCTACTTTATACTGGACGATAGTATTAGGTTCTATTGTACAAAAACCATGTGCAAACCCTTTAGGAACGGTAAGTAGGCGGTTATTATACTCACTTAAAATTGTTCCGAACCATTGCCCGTACGTGGGGGATCCCTTTCGAATATCTACCACTACATCGTAAATAGAACCAGAAATGCAGCTCACTACCTTCATTTGGGCTTTAGGATTCAACTGATAATGCAGCCCACGTATCGTGCCTGTGTGAAAAGATAATGATTGATTATCTTGTACAAATTCTCCCTGTAAATCTAAAAGTTCAAATTTTTTCTTATTATATGTTTCTATGAAGTAACCACGTTTGTCACTGCATTTATCAAGCTCTATAATAAAAACACCATCTAATGCTGTATGAATTTTACGCATTCTTCTCTCTCCATTCATTTAAATGCTATTGATGGGCAACCCTTAATAAATATCGGCTGTATTGATTTTCCTTTACCGAATTTGCTATTTTTAATAGTTGTTGCTTGGTTATATATTTCTTTTTAAATGCAATTTCTTCTAAACAGGCTACTTTTAAACTCTGTCTTTTCTCAATCGTTTCTATGAATTGTGCTGCTTCTAATAATGATTCGTGTGTGCCTGTATCCAGCCATGCATAGCCTCTTCCCAATAATTCAACTTCTAATTCTCCCATCTTAAGATATTCTTTGTTTATATCTGTTATCTCTAATTCTCCACGACTTGACGGTTTTATGTTTTTTGCTATTTCTATCACACGTTTATCATAAAAATACAGACCAGTTACTACATAGTTTGATTTTGGTTCCTTTGGCTTTTCCATGATATTAATTACATGCTTTTTAGAATCAAACTCCACTACTCCAAAACGCTCTGGATCATTGACATAATAACCAAAAACTGTAGCTCCCCTTTTCTTCTTAACAGCCTTTTCTAGTAATTCTGTTAGTCCATGACCATAAAAGATATTATCGCCAAGAATTAAAGCTACATTATCATTTCCAATAAACTCCTCAGCGATTA
The DNA here is from genome assembly GCF_022663475.1 of Bacillus cereus group sp. BfR-BA-01382. NCBI lineage: Bacteria > Bacillati > Bacillota > Bacilli > Caryophanales > Bacillaceae > Bacillus > Bacillus cereus group sp. BfR-BA-01382. The sequence goes on along the minus strand of NZ_JAKUFQ010000010.1, from coordinate 14,772 downwards.
TAAATGCTTGTGCTATACCTTCTGGATAAGGCTGAACAGCATATGAAAGAGTAATTCCATATTTTGAACCATCACCTAACACTTGCTCAAATTTATTAATATCTTGTGGTGTTGAAATAATTAGTATCTCTCTTATCCCCGCCAACATTAGTACTGATAAAGGATAATAAATCATAGGTTTATCGTAGATAGGTAATAATTGCTTTGATACAATTTGGGTAAGGGGGTACAATCTAGTACCGCTCCCACCTGCAAGAATGATACCTTTCATGGCATTGTGCTCCTTCATAGTTTTTCTGATATGCTCAATTCAGAGCCTAAGCTTTAAAAACTATATAGCTTATTATGCAGGGGGCCATTACTTACTTAATAAAAGTGGCCTCTTACATAAATAATTAATTTAAATATTTTCCTATTACAATAGAATTATAATTGCCACCGTAAGAATATGTACTAATTAAGGCATTGCTTACCGGTGTCTTACGAGCGTTTTCTATGACAAGATCGATTCTTCCTCTATGACTCTTTACATTTTGCGTAGCTGGTATTTCACCGTTAAATGCGCATATTACACTAATAAGAGAAAGAAGGCCTGCAGTTGCATGGGTTTCCCCAAAGATAGATTTTGTAGCACTAACAGGAGCCTCGATACCGAATATACGTTCTATAACTCTCTCTTCAATACGGTCAAAATATGTATGACCATTGGCGGCTGCACAAATATATTCTATCTCTTTTGGAGAAATCATTGCCTCTTTCATTGCTAAACGCATAGATTCCTCCCATGCCTTTCCTAGATGATTTAAGTCCCCTATTTTACTGTCATCAGAGGTTAATCCAAACCCTTTTATTTCAGCTAAAATATTACCATTTCTTTTTAACGCTGCCTCCTCACTTTCTACAATAAAGGCAACGCTCCCTTCACCAAGTATGGTACCGCTACTATTACAATCAAAAGGCCTTATATCCTCAGTTGTTAAGTATCTTTTTATTTTTGAGTGTCCCTCTATTATTGGATTATTTACTTCATCTGCCGTTACCACAATGAATGTGTCATAATCACTAGATTGAATCATGGCATAGGCATAGTATAGTGCACTAATACCAGAAACCCCACCACATGAAATAGTTGAAGTAGGCCCTTTTATTTTAAAGTTTATTGAAATATGTCCAGCTGCTGCGTTCATAACTGTGTTTGGAAATAATTTAGCATTGGCAGCCTTAACACCCTCCTGGATAATAATCCGGTTAAATGATTCTACCGTTGCTACTGGTCCTGTACCAGTAGCAAAAATAATCCCTATCTTATCCCTATTATTTTTATCTATCTTTAAGTTCCCGTTTTCTATAGCCATTTTCACTGACAATACCGCATGTTTGCTAATTGAATCCATCTTTCTTAATAAATTAGGATGTATTAGCCTTCGATAGTTTTGTTCTGGTATTTTTCCAGCTTGTATGCACCTAGGATTATCATTCCACTGTTTAATCTTTGAGGTACCACTCTTTCCCTTAAACATGCAATCTTTAATTTCCTGAAGGTTTGAAGAATTCCCAGCAAGTCCACCTACACCAGTAATTACGACTTTTTTTTCTTTAATTAGCGTTTCCTTTTCCTCTGATAACTCGTGGTTCTCATTGTACTTACAGAATAAAATACTTGCATTATTCCCTCCGAAAGCAAATGAATTTGATAGTACATAACTCAAATCACTTACCCTACCTATGTTAGGTACAAAATCCAGATTAAATTTTTGACTTTCAACTTCAAAGTTTATAGTTGGGGGTAAATATCCATGTTGAATAGCAAGAATACTTGTTACCGATTCTGCCGCCCCTGCGGCTCCTAACATATGTCCTATCATTGATTTAGTTGAAGAAACTGGTGTCTTATTTTCAGTAATTAATGTACGAATTGCTTTTGGCTCTGATACATCATTGGCCGGTGTACCTGTACCATGTCCATTGATATAGCTTACTTCCTTAGCATCTATGCTGGCTTTTTTTAAAGCACCTCGCATGGATCTCAAAGCACCTTCCCCGCCCGGATCTGGTGCTGTCTGATGATATGCATCTGAAGATAAATCGTAATCTACTACTTCAGCTAGGATATTTGCCCCCCTTTTAACCGCATGATCTAATGATTCCAAAACTAGAATAGCTGCACCTTCTCCGATTACCACGCCATTACTCTTGCTATAGGGCGATGGTGGCGTTGGTGCTAATGCTTGTAAACTATTAAAACCACTCATTGACACTTTAGATAAGGGATCTACCCCACCGGTTATCATGACATCTGCTTTGTTATTTCGAATTGTATCCAGCGCAAATCCAATTGAATTTGTACCAGCGGCACATGCATTGGAAATAATCATTTTTGGCCCTTTTATTTTTAAGTCTCGAGTAATATTGTCACAGGGAGTATGGATTGGATACTTAAAGAGTAACGTTTCATCTGCTTTTTCGATTCCATCTTTGATCCACTGTTCATGAAATGCTTCTCCGCTCAACATGCCGCCTAAAGATGTGCCTAATGATATTCCAATTCGGTATGGATTAAAGTTTTCTATTTTTAATTCAGCGTTTTCTACCGCTTCCCTTGCCGCCATGACACCTAATTTTCCACATCGATCCATATCCTTTATTTCATCCTTAAAGAAGTAATCATCTACCTCAAGGTTTTCAATCTCTCCGCCATAATGGGTTACCATTTCAGCCATATCGATATTTTGGATTACTTTAATACCAGATTTCCCTAATCTAATATTATCCCAAAATTCCTTTACACTATTTCCGTTTGAACAAATAATTCCCATTCCAGTCACGACGATTCGTTGATTATTCATGTTCATATGCCATCACCTTTACAGTATTTTGATTGACCATGATTTAGGTAGAATATATGGGGAAGACTGAGTGCGCGCCTCATACAAAGCATTTTCTTTGTTTTTTATATAAAATTCAATCCCTGAAACAGCAAATGGTTCCTCTAATAAAGCAATTCCGAGTCTCCTGTTTAAGACAGGACTTTCTTTAAGTTCAATAACTTTACCAATTAATTGTTCCTCTATAAAAATTTCATCATTAACTGTAATTTCGCTCTCTATTCCTGTCGTGAATCCCACAATTCTTTTATTTACTCCAGCTTCCGATTGCTGTTCTAAGGATTCTCTCCCATAAAATTCATCTTTATAAAAATCAATAAACCATTCTAAACTAGCTTCGAAAATATTTAGTTCTTCTAAATGTTTAAATTCAAAATATGGATGTCGAATTTCTAACATTAACGTCTCTAATGTTTCCCAATCCACTCTTTTTAAGTTAATATCGTCATCTTTAAAAGAATTTATGGTTTCAACTACTATTGGTTCCAAGTATTTTTCAAACAATAATTGATAACCATACTCTGCTGTTACACCTGTTCTTGCCAATAGAATTTCCTTTCCAAATAATTGATTTAGCACAAACGATTGAAATGGTAGTGATGATATTTCGAAATCTAAAAATTTTTGAGCTAATCTCCATGCATAAGGACCTTCAAATCCAAGGAGGGAATGAGTTTGACTTATATCTATAATCTCAATACCATTTGTCTTTTGATTTTCTAACCAAGCTAGTACAGTATCCTTTTTATGCGCTGTAGTAATAACTGTAATAGAATCCTCATTTTTAAATAGATTAATTATATCGATTACATTCCCATCTTCTTGTAACAATAAGGTAAAGAGTGTAGTTTCTTCTTCCATAAACACAATATCTTTCGTAACTAAACGATCTAGGAATTCTACATGATCCTCCCCTTTTACAACAATTCTTCCTGTTTCTGATAAATCTATTACACCTATTCCGCTACGTACTGCATCATATGCTTCATTTTTCTCTTTTTGTATATTAATTTGATTACTCATGATTAAGTGCCCCCAATTCTCTCTTTATCACATCATTTATTGTCGGTAAATTACAGACATTATCTATATATAGTTGTTGCATTTTCTTTAATCTCTCAATCTTAGTTTTGCTATACAGCATATTAAATATGGTTTGACTAGTTTCTTTTAAATCAAACATTTCACAAGTATGCACACATTTAAAATAATCATTTTGCTCCATCAATGGTGCTAATTCTTTATGCCATCCATTTGGAAATACAAGAAATGGATAAAGTCCATTAGGTATTATATAATTCCATTTTTCTATAATGCTTCTTAATGTAGGATTATGGCTATCTCTTTGAGTCTTTAATTCTTCATATTCCATATGGTTTACCAGACTAATTACAGGTATTTTTCCAAATACTGCTTTTCCCATTGAACAAGATGTAATATTATCAGTGATAAATAAATCACACGATAATAATAGTTGTTCGTATTCTTCCAAATGAAGAAATGGTAGCGAAATAAATTCTATTTTCCCTCCATTTTTCATAGAAACAAATTTTGTCTCATCTGAAACCCCAATTAATTTAATACATGTATCGCTCGGAAAGTCCTGTAGATATAGACTTAATAATTCTTGTAATATATATTCATAACTAAACTTTGCATCATTGTACTGTTTCTTCTCCATGAGCCTCATTTTTACTAATAGGTTGGCCCATGATGATTTCGCAATCAAAATTAATTTATCTTGTTCCCTACAACCTAGTTGTGCTCTTATTTTCATTCTTATTTCTTCATCTATTTGTAAAGCCTCTTTATATAATTTGACAGAGATAATTTTCTCACTATCTTGTTTATAACTATTCACTGGACATGTTCTAAGTAGCTTAAATTGAGACGGGATTTTAGGCAGTTCTATCAATGACCTTTTCTTTAAGCTATTGTAATTTGCATTTTTAAAAAGTTTATTTTCTAATAATCTATCCTCACTACCCCAAGCTAAAGAATCAATAGAGAAACTAGGTATGTGTAGGTTTAATAGATAATCAAGATCAATAATTGGAGACTCTAAAAATAAATTATGGTAATCAGCTAAAACAATAGCATCAGGCTGAAAAGAATCAATTATTTGTTTAATAACCTCTTTTTGTCTTAGCCCCTTTGTTAGCGATGTAACATTGGCTACAGATTTACTGGCATACCATGAGAATTTTTCGCTTGTTAAAAAATAAACTTCCCCATCTTTTTGAATTTGTTTAGCTAGACATAAGGCATTATGCAACTCACCAATGCTAAAATGACTAGGTGCAATAAACAATACTTTCATGTCTTATTCCCCTCTACTAAAATTTGCGAAAAGTATTCACTATCAAGTAAAGTTTCTCCAACTGCAATATTAAAGCGAATATCTCCATCATTAAATTCATTCTGATTACCATATATTCCGATTTGTATCCCTTTTTTGGGCCATTCGTATATAAAACATTTTGTACTATGTGATAATGCTAAAATAGATACAAATAACCCATTAGATAATTCGAGAATTACCTTATTATCTAAATAAATCTTTCTTTGTTTGCCATTTGGTATTAATGTGTTTTGCTCTCCATTCTGCCAATAATACATCTTTTTAATTTTTGTTTTTCCTTTTTTCTCCCAGAATAAGTGAAAGACACTAGTTTTCATTTTATCTTTCTGTAGACTTTTCAATTGTATTTGTAAGACAGGTAGATCATATACAGTTGTATATTCAACTTTCCACTCATCAGATTGACAGAAAATCCGATTAATAAATTCCTTATATGTATTTTCCGTCGCTACTACTGATTGATTACTTTTATTGAGATATATTGAATTAATGCTCAAATCTTTCCTACAATCTGGAGTATAAGAATTAGCTGTTGGTATCATTACACCGGGTAAAAAATTATAAGAACTTAATACTGAGTTTTCTTTTAAAATCTCTTTATCTTTATACATAAATTCTGTTATTTTACTACTTTGGTTTACTTTAATCTTTAAATTTAGTACATTATTTTGAACTAGATATTCTTGTTTTTTTTCGCTATATGTTAATTTATTTCTTCCTTTAAGGAATAGATATATTTTTTTAGTTATCGCATTTCTATTTAATTCATCTTGATACGTGAGTACGGCATAATGTGCTTTTGACCAATTGACCTTTCCACTAAATTCAAAATTAAAATTGCTTATAGATTCTATGTCTTGTATAAACAATTGTTGTTCGTAAGATGTCTGAGGGAAAAACAATGTTAATTTCCCCTTTAATATGGAAGAAAATAAGTTTTTTAGACTTCCATGAATATGAAATTCCCCGTTTTCATCTATAATATGAAATTGGTCAGTCTCAATTGAGTACGGAATCTTATTAGATATAAATTTGGATGTATGATTAGTAATATCGTTATAGATTTCTTCCACTTCATCTTTGCTATCACGAGAACATAAAGTATAATAGTGCGTTTTTGTTATACATTTTTCTTTATCATTCCGTTTAAATATTACCGCTGGCATCCATCTTAATCCAAATAGGATACGCTCTATATTTCCTTTCCATATGAATCCAATATTAATATTTTGCGATTCAAACAATGTATAATTTCGCTCATACATGTTTGGATGACTAGGTAGATCGAATTGATTTACAAATTCATAGTCATGTAGTGCATATGGATACTCACCATATACCATAGGTTTAGAAACTAACCCACTTTTTAGTGGTACCGTCATCTTCGCATCATATAACATGCACCAAGGATATATCTTTAAATATTTTCCTTCCTGTGCGAAATCATTTATTTGAACTATCTTATCTGACAAAAAACAAATGCTTCTCTTTAATCTTGTGGCCTCATGAATAATTTCAAAACATGAATCAGATTTTATTTCCCATGACAGCTCATTTAATTTCGGTTCTTTTACTGCATTTAAAAATGGATAGTCTAAATCTGGCCATGCTTCTTTTACCAATAATTGCTGCTTTCTAAGGTTATATATATATAAACAACCAGTACTTTTACTTATTTGTACAGTTATATACATATTTTCTAGAACTAAGTATCCTTTTGTTTCATAAACATGATTTTTCCCATGCGCATAAATCGGAATTATTTCCTTTAATTCCCCAATATTCTTATTTTGATGACTAACAGCCGAAAGTGTCATATTAGTGATACCAATTTTTTTAGGATTCAATACAATAGGATGATCCTTTATTTCACCCGGCTCTATGATACAGATTTGGTGTTTTTCTAGCGGTTTAAAATCTAGTATTTTCGAGTTTCCTTGTTGAATAAGTAGTTTGTAAATTAATCTATCTAAAGAATTATTTTTCACATTAACGATGCATGCAGATTCTTTTCCATTAATTAACTTAGGATAATTAGCAACATTTATTTCTAACGGATTTGCTATGGTTACTCCAAAATGAACAGTTAGTTCTAGTTCTTTTGTTTTTAACTTAGTAACAAGTTCTCCCTCAATTTCCTTAGTTACTGTTATAACTTCTTCCCACTCGTACTTTTTATTTGGGTAAAAAGTTTTCTTTAAATCAATTAAGTAATCTTCCCCTATCCTCGATGTAATACTAGCTTCAATGGGATTTGGAAAATGGTTTTCATATACATAACAGATGCGAATCTTTTCTCCAACAATTAAATTGTTTCCTTCTAAAATATAACTAGTAAATCGTACTTGTTCTGTTTCTACCTCAGTAATTTTTTCACTTTTTATATCAACCCAACAATTCACATCTTTTGCTCCAAGATTAATAGCATACTTTACAACTTCAATTCCATTTCTTGTTATGGCGTTACTCTGAATAGAACGTAGGGATTTCAATCCCCTAACTGTTTTCCAGCCTCTAGATAGCCATATATCTTGGTCACTTTTTGAAATAATTGGTTCAAATGCATTTAATAGATAAGTAATAACATAAGGTAAATAACTTCTTAAATTTAAGTAGCCATCATAGTCTATATACGACCTACTTGTTTGATATAACCCCACTCTTTTATAGAGAGCCATGGCTACTTTATCTTCCGGATTCACTTCTGTATCAATATACTTAATATCTTGTTGGATAAGATTTTTAATCGCATAAGCAAATAATTTATCTGGTATATTTCCCGAACGAAATTCTGGGTGAATTAAAAAGAATCCTGCCCAGGTTCCATCTGGAGTTGATGCTCTTTGACCTGATAAACTAGAAAATAATAAGCTGGCTATAATTTCATTTTCATATTCAGCAATTAAATATAACTGTATCTTCCGCTCTCGAAATAATTGCTTAATATCTTGCTTATTTAAGGGATACCCATATTTAATGGGACCATATTGATATTTGTTATAAAAGTGGGCTAACTTCTCACTATCTGCCTCTGTACACTCACGAACTTGAACATCCATACCATGAATCATATTTCCTCAACTCTTTTAGAAACTTGAATACTACCAGTAGCAACTTTCTTTTTATCTACATAAGCCGAGATTTCCACTTGTGAGATTAATCCAAGAGACCTTCCAATTTGGACATGTAATTCTAGCTGGTCTCCTGGTACTACAGGTTTTAAAAATTTTATATTACGTACAGAAACTAAATAACCCACATATGAACTCGGATCTACTTTAGGTGAACATGCACCATGTGCATCTATTTTTGCTAGTTCCCCTGTAACATAAACAACAGCAGTCATTTGTGCCAAAGCTTCAATAATTAACACTCCAGGCATAATTGATTCATTTGGAAAGTGCCCTTCAAAAAAAGGTTCACTTACTGTTACATTTTTAATACCAATTCCACTCTTTCCTGGCTTAAGTTGAATAACTTTATCTAAGAAAAGGAATGGCCATTTATGCGGTAAGATATTTCGGATTTGATCTGCATTTAATATCGGTCTCACTGCACATCATCCTCCCTATTTTCTTCAATAAAATCGGCAATTTTATTAATAGAACCCAGTACTGCCATATTTTCGTCATATACCGCAACACCAAATTCCTCTTCAATTGCCAGAAATAGCTCTAATGCATCCAAGGAGTCAACCCCTAAGCCTCTTCCGAATAATGGCTGATCATCAGTAATGAAATGCGGTTCGATTTCTAAATCTAATCTCTCAGTAATAATTTCTTTAATTCTAGTAGTTAATTGTTTTCTTTTTTCAGCAATAATTCTTGTTTCTACATACGTAAACATCTGTTTTCCCCTTTTCCTTGTTTAACTCAAAATTCGTCATTAAATCCTCTATTGTTTAGCCATTAACTAATCCACCATCCACCGTAAAAACTTTCCCAGTTATATAACTTGCATAGTTAGAGGATAAAAATGTTGTTAAATGTGCTACCTCTTTAGGATCCCCAATTCTGCCAAGCGGCACTAGCTCTAACATCTTTTTTAATGTCTGTTGATCCATTCCTTTTGTCATATCTGTTTGTATAAAACCAGGTGCAACAGCATTAACCCTAATCCCGTATTCCCCACCTTCTAATGCTAAAGTCTTGGTTAAGGAAATGACCCCACCCTTTGAGGCAGAGTAATTACATTGACCTCTTGCACCCGTTATTCCACTTGTCGACGTAATATTTACAATAGAACCTCTTTTCTGTCTCATCATTATTCTTAATGCTTGTCGGCAACAAAGAAATGTTCCTTTTAAATTTAAATCAACCACATGATCCCACTTTTCCTCGCTCATCATTGCAGCAAATCCATCATTTATAACGCCTGCATTATTTACTAAAATATCTATTCTTTTTTCCTTTGAGCGTATGTGTTGAAACAATTTATGAATAGAGTCTTCATTTGTAATATCTACATGCATAGGAAACGCTTGTCCACCTTTTTCAACTATAGTATTTGCTATTTCATTTGCTGATTTTTGATTACTTTGAAACGTAAAGTAAACAGTTAAGCCCTGTTTGGCTAGGTCCATTGTTATTGATTTACCAATGCCTCGTGATCCTCCAATAACTAATGCCACTTCGTTTCCATTAAACATAGACCCGTTCCCCCTTAAATTCTTTCTCTATTGTAGTAAGGCTTCTTTTTAAATACATCGGTGTTTCTGTAGAGGATACAGATATGTTCTGCTTAAAGGAGCGGCATAACTTGGTTAAAGTATTTCCAGGACCTACTTCTATAAAGTGTTTCGTACCATTATTCAATAAAGTGTAGATAGTGTCTTGCCACATAACTGGATCTACGCATTGTCTTTCTATATCTTGTAAAATATTGATTCTATCTGTAGTTGGTTTTCCTGAACAGTTTAAAACAATTGGTATTTGAGCATTTTTTAACGAAAATAAATTTAAATACTCCTTAAACTCAAGAACCATTTCTCCCATTAAACGTGAGTGAAATGCATGACTAGTTGAGAGTATTCTAGTTTTTATACCATTTTTTTGATCTAGTACCTTTTGAAATTTAAGAATGCTCTTACTCTCGCCAGAAAATACAACCTGTGTAGGGGAATTATAGGCAGCAATATCAATTTCATATTGTTTAGATTCCTCTACAACTTCAAATAATGTTTGATATGTGTTTGACACAATTCCTAACATACACCCCTCTTGCTTTATATTACTCATCAGCTGACCACGCTTCCGTACAATGGATAATGCATCCGAAAATTGTAAAAATCCTGCTTCTACCAGTGCAGAGAATTGTCCTAAGCTATGACCCGCCACTTTAGATGGCCTTATACCGTACAAATGTAAAATTCGTGATATCCCTGTGCTTACCGTAAGAATAGCTGGTTGTGTAACACTGGTTTCTATTAATTTTTCACTTGGCCCATATAAACATAGTTGCTTTAAATCAAATCCTAGCGTATCATTTGCTTCCTCAAATAATGGGACAAATATGTTTGGGTATTTATCTAAATACCCTTTACACATCCCTACAGATTGAGACCCTTGTCCTGGAAAAATAAATGTAATCATATGACACCCCCGCTATTTTCAAATTGAATCTTTTCTAAAATTTCTTCTGGTAATCTACTGATTAATTGATTATTCGACCGTGTTAAAACATGTTTCGAAAATCCTTCCGCTAACAAAACTCGGCATCTCTTGCGGAATAATTTATAAACAAATTCTATATAAACTTTACTTTCATTCTTAAGATAGGTTTCTACAATTAAGTCATCTTGAAATCGAGCTGATTTTTTATAGGTACATCCTATATCAATAATTGGAAAATACAATTTTTCCTGTTTTAAATACTGGTTTATACCAGTCATATCTAGCATTTGAAACCTACCCAGCTCAAACCAATGAAAATAATGAGAGTGGTGAGCAATTCCCATAGGATCGCATTCCCCAAAACGAACATTCACCTCATTTTTTACTAAGTACACTTATTTCACCTACTTTTCATAAGAACGTCGAAATTTTTGTATGGAGATTGTTAAAAATAAAATTCCCATACCAATTAATGCAGCTGATGGAATAAGAACAGAGAAGAACTCTTTGTTATATACTAATAAATCGTTAAAGCCTCCCATTGCCCAGGCTGTAATCGTAATATGTGCTATGTTTTGCATCCATTCCGGCTCTATATAGAGTGGCCACCAAGACCCACCTAAAGCAGACATAGTTAACACGATTAAAATAGAAATACCATTTGCTTGTGATCTTGTTTGACATATAGAAGCTAGTAAAATTGCCAGGCTTGAAGCTGCAAATGCAGTACATATCACTAGTAACATAATTCCTAATACACTTTTTCCAAGCCACATTCCAAATACAAAATGTCCTACGCTAAAAAGGACTGCACATTGAACAATTGCTGTTATAAAGCATGAGAGCATTTTTCCAAAAATAATTGATAATGTATTAATAGGTAAAGTAAGGATTTTTCTTAACGTTCCATTCTCTCTCTCTTCTACTAATGCACCTGCAGCTGCAGCAGTACCTAAGAGTACAAACATTACAGCATATCCTGGTACATTAGATTCAAATGGAGTAGGTTTATGTTCATTATCTGATGCTAATTCTTTAAACTCCACTTTCACATTTACTTCCATTTGGGCAGAGGCTTGTTTTACAATCTCTTTAGTCATATCTCTTTGTATTTCTGACACAATTTGAGTTACAGCATTTGAAACAACACTTGGAATAATACGATCAACCTTATCTTCTATGATGATGACTTTAGCCTCTGTCCCTGAATATACATTTTGTGTAAAACCCTTAGGGATAACGATTGCCGCTTTTTTAGTTTGAACTTCCTTTTTCGCCTGTTCTTCTGTATAGGCTTTCTTTTTACCATTTAATTCATAAGTTTCTTCTAGCTCAAGAGCAGGTATTTTTTTTAACTCTTCAATAACCCTTTTAGATAGTTCTCCATTATCATTTACTACTATAGGAATCTTGAATTTTTCTGTCTTACTATCAAATACATTGGATAATGCAAAACTAGCAACTGCTATTACTATAATGGGTGTAATAAATAAATAGATTAGACCAGGAATATCCTTTAAAAGAATAAGCAGATCTTTCTTTGCTATATACCAAGCTTTCATGTTTACCAACCCCTTTCCATTTACGACCTTAAGTTTTTCCCCGTTAAATGTAAAAATACATTTTCTAAATTAGAGTTTTTAACATTAAATAAATCGATCTTCAGATTATATTTTTGAATCAATTTCATAACTTCCCTTGTAACATTAAAGCTATCTACACATTGAATGATGATTTTTTTATCTACCAATGTGCAGGACTTCACATCTGAAATCATTTTTGTTTTATGTATAAATTCTTCTGGAATATTTGATATTACAATCTCTAAATAATTTTCCCCATATTTTTTTATTAAATTTTTTGGGGTGTCAACATCTAATATTTCACCCTTATCATAAATTGCTACACGATGGCATAACATTTCTGCCTCTTCCATATGATGAGTTGTATATATGACAGTGATTCCTAGTTCTTCTACGAGATGGCGAATACAATTAAAAATATGGTTTCTTGATTGTGGATCAATGCCCACTGTTGGTTCGTCTAAGAAAATAACTTTTGGCTTATTTAACAAACCGATCACTAAATTAATTCTTCTTTTCATACCACCTGAAAATGTATCAATTCTCTTATGTGCCCAATCCTCAAGCTGTGCGAATTGCAAGGCTTCTTTTATGCGGCTTTTTTTCCTATTTCCCTTTAATCCATATAAATCGGCATAAAAAGATAAGTTATCATATGCAGTTAAAGTCGGGTATAGCGCTAAATCTTGAGGTACTACACTCACATTTTTTTTAATCTTATTCCGTTCAGTATACAAGTCGTAGTTACATACTGTACCATCCCCTTCATCTGGCAGAGTAAGAGTAGATAAAATCGATATAAGTGTTGTCTTTCCAGCTCCATTCGGTCCTAGTAATCCTATAATTTCACCTTTACGGATATCTATGCTTAAATTCTTAATAACTGTATAATCTCCATATGATTTCTTAATGTTTCGAATGGAAATCATAGTATTTATATCAGTCATAATGTTTCCCCCTTTTTCTTGCTGTTACAATTTATTAGAAGTGACTCTTCTTTATCTCCATTAAAGCTTCAAGGTATTTATATCCATACTTTTCATCTGGTTCTAGGTATGTGCCTTCTGCCCACTCATTCCAAGCATTAATAAATAAAAAATCAGTGTCATTACTATGTTGTAAAAGATACTTCTTAAACTTATCGGGATTAGCCCCTCCCATAATTAAAGCGCTTTCTTTTTTTCTTGGAGAGTTATCCCAATCTACAAAAGCTCCTTTATATATGTTTTCACGTTCTTTAATTTGACGGTTTAATATTCTTTTCCATACAAAATCATAACTTAAGTGAAAATCTTTTTTTTCTTGATGTAGTGAAGTTGTATTACCTATTAGTTTTTTTAAAGTGTACATAGGTTCAAACTCTATAGCAGCATCAAAAGTAAAGTCTGATTTATCTTCAAAAATTGTTAACATTTCTACAAAGTGTATCCCTAGAAACCCTTCAGATTGAGCCCATTCATTCCATAGACTCAACATTTTATTTAGGTTTGGTATAGAAGCTGGTCGGTAAATTACAAATATCGGTTTATCTTTAATATTTAAATAGTTTTTGTTTTTAAAGAATGGCAATAGATAATTAAAGTGTTCTTTCCAATCAGACTCATCCCCATATTCTTGTCGCATTAATACTTCTTGGTCTTTCCCATCCCAAGACCTTGTCCAAGATTCATTTGCCCAACATAAGCAATATGGGAAATCAATTTCCTTACATTGATTTCTCAATTCTATTGGTTTTTCTAGTAATTTTTTCCCTTTGAACCAATAGTGATAATAGCAAAAACCATCTAAACCATACTGTTTTGCTAAATTTATCTGCCACTTATGTACATCTAAATCTAACAAATTGTAATAATAATCCCGTAATGGAGTCCTAGGCTGATAGTGTCCCAGAAAACGTGGTTTTGCTTTTTTTACATTGGTCCATTCTGTAAAACCCTTTCCCCACCATAAATCGTTTTCAGGTATTTCATGAAATTGTGGTAAGTAAAAAGCAATAGTCTTCATTAGTAAGGACTTCCCCCTTCCCCATATGCAATGACTCACTTATTGATAAAAAACAATTACACAATATAAAACTCTGCTTTTTAACATGAAACTATTTAATCTGATGTTAAATCTTGTCACAAAATAAGGCAAAAAGACCCTAATTATTGTAATTTTCACACATAAAAAACTATATTTTTAATTTTTTTTAGAAAATCATTCAAAAAAACACTTTAAATACAGTTAAGTATTGTATAGTTTTATATTATAGGAGGGGAAAAATATGTCGTTTTTTGGCGAAAAATTCACAAATTTATTGGTAAATTTAGATGTAGCAAGCCTAATTG